>JAXDJK010000443.1:0-2856 GCA_034665665.1 Acidobacteriota bacterium | reverse complement strand
AAGCGTTTGGAGTGCGGCGCTTTCCCGCCGCTCTTGTACAGCCACGGGCGCGGAACGAAATTCAACCGCACGTTTCGGATAGCTGCCGTGCGCGTCCGGAGCGATATTGCGGGGCATGACGAACATTCACATCGCACCGCTTCCGCAGGCATTTCTCACGCGCGTTCGTAACGAGGGGATCGACGACCTCGGGCAGCCGGTGAAGCGGTTCCGCTCCGTGGAGGGTGGGGAGCCGTGCCGCGATGTGCTTCGGCGCGCGCGGCCGGGTGAGGAGTTGATCCTGGCCAGCTTTTCGCCGTTCGCGCAAGTGGGGCCGTATCACGAGTATGGGCCGGTGTTCGTGCTGGCCAATGATGCTGACGAGCCGGCACGGGACCGGCTCCCGACCGATGGCTACTTCCGCGGGCAGCTGGTGGTCCGCGCGTATGGCGAGGACGAGAGCATCGTCGACGCGGCCATGGTCACGGCGGCGGATGCCGGGGAGACCATCGCGCGCTATCTCGGATCAGACGACGTCGCGTTCGTGCACGCGCGCTTTCCGGTTTACGGTTGCTTCGCGTTGCGCATCGATCGGGCGGCGTCTCAGCGCGAGATGTGACCGCCGGCGTATTGAGCGGTGCGCACCCAAGTGCTCGTGCCGTTAGTCGTGCGGATGGTCCAGAAGTCGAAGTTGGCGAATTTGCGGTCGCCGGCGGGGTCGAGGGCGGTGGGGCCGGTCAGGCCCCAGTAGCGCTGGATGTTGCGGATGAAGGATTCGCGCAGGAGTGCGGCGTCGTTGTCCACTTCCACGGCGGAGAGGATGGCGGCCCAGGCGGCGTCGTAGACGGAGAGGGCGTAGGCATCGGGGGCGAAGCCGATGCGGTCGCGGATCTCATCGCTGATGGGCTGCCACTGGTCGCGCGCGGTCTCGTCGAGACCGACGTTGGGGGCGGTGAAGCTGGTGGCGGCGGCGAAGGCGGCCACGGTGGCGTCGGCCAGGAGCGCGCTGCTCTGGGTCACGCCGTCGCCGCCATACCAGCGGATGGCGGAGAGGTCGGCATCGAGGCGGGCCAGGCGGAAGATGTCGACCGCTTCTTCGAACGAGGCCAGGTAGATGGCGATGTGCGCGGACGGCTTGGCGTTCTTCAGGGCGCGGACGGCGTTGCCGAGGGCGGACACCTGCGTGGTGAAATCGGTGGTGGAGGGGTCGTAGGAGACACCCGGCAGCACGGTTCCGCCGGCGGCCTCGAAGAAGCGCTTCGTCGAATCGTGCAGGCCGCCGTTGCCGGCGTCGGCGCGCCACATCGGGACGAGCGTGTCGATGCCGTCGGCGCGGACGAGCGCGGCCTGCGCGGCTCCTTCGAGCTTGTCGTTCGGAGCGAGGCGGAAGAGGGAGTCACCCGGGATGGCCAGCGAGGACGCGGTGCTGCCCTGGCTGATCACCACGATGCCGTGCGCGTTCGCATACGGCAGCACCGCGGCGGCTTCGGCGCTGGACTGCGGTCCGATGACGATGCGTGCGCCGCGCGCGTGGAGGGCCTGGATCTTCTCGGCGGCTACGCTGGCGGTGAGGCGGCTGTCCTCGACGTCGCTCTCGACGTGATACGGCGTATGGAGCGCATCGAGCTCGCGGTTGATGTCGCGCACCGCCAGATCGAGCGCCGCCGCGCTGGCCGTGCCGAGGGACGCGCCGTCGCCCGTGAGGGAAAAGAGCGCGCCGATGCGGATCACGGTCGGGGAGGTCCGGCTCACCGCACGCCGTTTCGCCGCGTGCGCGGACGGGCTGCCGGCAACGACAGCGGTAATGAGGAGAAGAGGAAGAAGCACGCGGCGGATCATGGCGGCGCATTCTGCCATGGGCGAGCGAGAGGTCGATCCGCGAGCGCCGGTGTTGACCCCTCCGGGGTCGACACGAAACAGCCCCCGCTCCCTCAGCTCTCCGGCATTTCGTACGCGGCGCGGCTTGCCGGCGCGGTGGCGCCGGTGAGGGCGGCCAGGATGCGGTCGACGTGGACGTGGCTGGTCTCGATGAAGGCTTTGACGCTGCTGGCCTGCGTCCCGGCACCGGCGGTGCCGGCGATGTAGAGGCCGGGGACGTTGCTCTCCATCGTGCGCTCGTCGAAGCCGGGGCGGCGTCGTGGGCCGATCAGGGTCACGCCGGCCTGCTCGAAGAGCGTGGTGTCCTGTTCGTAGCCGGTCAGGAGGAGGACGAAATCCGCTTCCACGCGCAGGTCGTCCGGCCCGAGGATCACGGCATCGGGGCGGATCTCGCGGACGGTCGTCGACGGCAGGTAGGTGATGCGGCCGTCGCGGATCATCCCGCGCAGCTCGGGGTAGAGCCAGAACTTGATGTGGTCGGCGTCAAAGTCGGCGGCCCGATACGACAGCGTGACCTCGGCGCCGATGCGCACGCAGCGGATGGCCGCTTCCACGGCGGAGTTGCGTCCGCCCACGATCAGCACGCGGCGGCGGAAGTAGGTGTGCGGGTCGGCGAAATAGTGGCTCACGTGCGGGAGGTCTTCGCCGGGGACGCCGAGGAGATGGGGGCGGTGCATGTCGCCGATGGCCAGGATCACCCTGCGCGCGATGCGCCGATGCTCGCCGCGGCGGCCGGAGGTAGTGACGGCGAAGGTGCCGTCGTCGCGGCGCTGGAGCGAGGTCACCCCCTCGTAGGTCTCGATGGCCAGGTCGAACTGCAGGACCACGGAGCGGAGGTAGTTGAGGTACTCCTCGCGCGTGGCCTTGCTCTGGTCGACCGTCTGCAGCGGCACGCCGGCGATGGCGATGCGCTCGGGGGAGGAGAAAAAGTGCGTCTGCGGTGCGTACCAGCCGATGGTCGAGCCGATCTGGCCGGCGTCGACGTGAACGTACGGAATG
>JAXDJK010000442.1:0-14304 GCA_034665665.1 Acidobacteriota bacterium | reverse complement strand
GAGCTTCGGACGAGCCGGATGATCCGTCCCGCCCCGCTGCCGTCGAACGAAGCGTAGAGGCGGGCCGGATCGGCGAGGTTGATCTCCAGGTCCGTCAGCACCAGCCTGCTCGGGTGTTCGTAGATGGAGCGCCAGCTGCCTCCGCCCGGAGCCATGAAGATCTCTCCGGCGTTCGTGCCCGCGTAAACGGTGTCGGCCGAACCATCGATGGCGGTACGCAAGGCATTGTGGCTCTGCGCCGGGACGAAGTTCAGAGCCCAGTTCGACGCCGAATCCAGCGTCCGCCACACGCCGAGGCAGGAGAGGAACAGCGTGGTCGGACGACTCGGATGCACCTGGAAGTGCACGTTGGCGCACTGGTTTCCCCCGATCAGCCCGTTGGTCGTGAGGGTGAAGCTGCCTCCTCCATCGCTCGACCGCGCGACGCTGTTCACGTACTGGTCCATGGCGTACATGATCGAGGGGTTGGTCGGATCGATATCGACCGTCGCGCCGTCGCCTCCCTTGATCTGCGCCCACACGGCGTTTCCGGACGTCGCCTTGAGCGTGCCGTTGTCCTGGGTGCCGCCGATCATGAGACCGGCGTTGGTCGGCGCGGCCACGCCGTCGTAGAACTCGACGTTGGTGATGCCGTCGCCGAGGAACACCCACGATCCGCTCGCCCCGCGATTCGTGGAGCGGTAGATCCCGCCGTCGGTGAGGGTGTAGATCTTCGAGGGCATGACGGGATCGGTGGCGACCTGATGATGGTCGGAGTGCGGGTTGCCCGAGGACGCGGCGCTCCTGGTGAAGCTGCTGCCCGAATTCGTCGAGCGCCAGAAGTCCGTGCCGGTCATGTAGACGTTCGCGGAGTTGGTCGGGTCGGCCCAGATTCCGCTCCACAGGAACTTGGAGTCCGCACCGGGGCCCTGCCACCCGGCTTCGAAGACGAAGTCGCCCTGGCCGCCGACGTTGCAGCCCAGGTTCGTGGTGCGGAAGAGGCGGAAGGTCACGGGATCGCCGGCCTGCTGATACGTCACGTACAGGCGCGAGCCCGACGCGGCGAGGCGGATGTTCGCGTTCCTATCGGCGCTGGGGAGCGGTCCCGAGGGACAGCCTCGCAACGGGCGCCAGTTCAGGCCCCAGTCGAAGCTCTCGTAGATGCCGGCGATCGTCGCATCGGTGTCGTGGCGAAGCGCGGCGTAGAGCAGACCGTTCGCCGGCATGCGCACGAGGCTCGTGCACGCGCCGCCCATGAGCGTCTGGGTCCAGGTCATCCCGCCGTCCGTCGAGCGGAAGATGCCGCGCTCGGACGAGACGACCATCTGGGCCGGGGTACCCGGATTGATGAGCAGTCCACCGCCGGCGTGGATTTTTGCGGCGAGATCCTGCGTGGAGATCTGCGTCCAGCTCGTGCCGCCGTCGTTGGAGCGGAACACGCCGTCGTTCGGCGTGACCAGGAAGACCCGCGATGGATTGCCCGGCTCGAGCGCGAGAGCAGCCACGCGCACTGTCGCCGAGGCAGCCACCGACAGCCAGGTCGCGCCGCCATCGGTCGTCTTCCACACCCCGCTCAGCTGCGCGCCGACGTACATCGTCGACGGCTGGGTCGGATGAATGGCCATGGTTGAAAGGCGTCCGATGGCGTTGAACGTGCCGGCGGTGATCCGTCGCGGCCCGATGTTGACCCAGCGATCGATGTTGCGGACAACCTTCGCCTCGACGTTGTTCTTCTCGTCCGCCTCCTTCACCGCATCGTCGGCGTCGGCGACGGCCGTCACCTCCAGCTCGTCCGGCGCGGACTCGAAGATGTGCGACACGTAGACCGTCCCGCCCGCGGGAAGGGCGTCGGTCGTCACATAGGCCGGCACCAGCTGTCCCTTGGGATCGACGGCGCCCGGATCGATGCGCGTGCGGAAGGGCTTGGTCACGTCCTCCGCACCGTCATTGACGATGCGGAAATCGATGACGATCCGCCGCGTGCGTTCTCCCTCGTCCGCGAGCGCATGGAACGCCAGCTGATCGATGCGCAGGTCCACCCCCTCGGCGGCCGCGGGCGCGGCCAGCGTGTTGTTCTTCGAGCTGGCCTCCGCGCCGGCCCAGCGCGGGTTCACCTCCGCGCTCAGCTTTCCGCGATCGGGATCGCTCCACTGGACTTCGATGGTCGCGCTATGGCCGGCCTCGATGACGCCGGTGTCCACGACCGTCACGGGCGCGCCATTGCGCCGGATGATCAGCGGCGCGCTCGCGGCAATCTTTCCCTCGTTGCCCACGACGACGCGAATGGCGCCCGGCCCCTCGGCCGGAGTCAGCACGTCGATCGCCGTCACCGCGAAGTCCGCCTCCACCGGCGGCGCCTCGGATGCCACGACGTCGAGCACGTACGTGTTGTCGTAGCGATCGCGCTCGAGCAGCTGCTGCCGGGGATCGATCTTCGCGACGAGCGTCGTCGTTCCCGCGCTCTTCGCCATCCACGGCACGGAGACCGTGACCATGCCCGGCATGCCGATGGTGACCGTGCGCGAGTCCAGGATGTCGCCGTTGGCGTAGAACACGACTTCCACGTCCTTCGCCGGCCCGCCCCCGGAGCTCTCGATGGTCAGCACCGCCGCGGCCGGCTCCCCCGGCCGCGGATAGGCAGGCGTGACGACGATCGACTTCGCCGTCAGCACCGGCATCTCGTCGGCACGCGTTTCCTCCCCTTCATCGTCCTTCCCCTGGGCTACGGCAGATACGGCGAGCAAGAACAAGAGCGGCACGACGAACCAAATCCTGGTCATGAAATCCCTCCTGCCCCCTAGAGCGCGAGGAAGCGGCAAAAGGTGCCATGGGGCCGAAGGGTTGGACAGCGCAAGCGCCGCGCATTCCGCTCGCCGGACGAACTGAAGGCCTGGCTCGGCGACGTGCTCGAACCCGCGACCTCCGGCGTGACAGGCCGGAGGCTAACAGCCTTCGCTCGCATCGCGGTGCCATCCGGTTGGCTGAACGCAGAGCAGTAGCTTCAGCAAGGGGCCGACCTTGAGCGCCGCCGCATCGCAGATCAACATGCGCGTTGGCGCCGTAACCGCGGTAACGCGACCACCTGAAACGATTCATCCTCTTTCGTCACTATCAACGAAAGGAGGCTTCATGGACATCCGATTCGTCGTCCGCGCTTCGTCCGCGCCGTCTTCGCCGCTTCTCTCCGGAATCACGGTCGAAGTGACATACTCCAGGAGCACTCCCGACGATGATGATGACCCGAAGGCGGCGGTCCCGCAGTCGGTGCGGATCGACCTCGACGCGGAGCTGAGAGGCGAGGCGCGCCTCGGTGATGCGGCCGAGAAGCGGATCGAAGCGAGCGTCCTCTCGAGCGACGGCTCGGCCGTGATCACGCGTATCGTCGTCGCGGACGCGGATGACGTCGCGATCCTCACGCTCAGCAAAGACGAGGTCGAGGCGATCGCGAACATCCCGCAGCCGCTTCCGGCCGTTCCCGCGTCCGCTTCCGTCCAGCGCTCGGCGCGGCTGATTCCGACCGGAAGCGTGAGCGTAAATTACTCGCGCTCGCGCGTGGTCGTTGCTCCGATTTCCGACGTCCCGTCGCTTTTCGCGACCGATGCGGGCAGCTTGCTCGGGACGGATGGAACCCGCATGGCGGCGATCGAGATCACGGCACAGAGACTCGACGTCCTGACGCGGTTGGTCTGGACGCCGACGCATCTCGCCGTCGACGGAACCTTCACCGCCACCTTTGCACAGCAATCCACGCTGGGCTGGCTTTGGTGTCTCACCGGCGACCGCCAGGTCCTCGGCTTCATCCCCGACGATCTCGGGGTTCCGGGCAGCGGCACGCTCACGATCGCACTTCCGCCGCTCTCGCCGGTCAACGAGCCGGTGCCCGATCCGAAGAACCGGTGTTTTCGCGGCGTGCCCGCCGACGTCACGGAGACGGAGCTCGCGAACAACCCCACGGTGTACTCTGAGGATCCGGGCGCGTTCTGCAAACCCTTCTCGAACCCGGAGCGGATCCTCAGCGAGAAAAGCTTCGCCGTGATCGCGCGCATCACCCAGCCCGAGATCGGCGCGCTGGGCTCCGTCAAGACCAAGACCATCAAGCTTCTGAATCTGGACGACGATGAGGCGGGGACCGCGAGGCTTTCCCGATCCGGGGCGAGCGCGGTGCTGGCGCTGCCCGACCGCCACAAGCTGCTGGATCGCTATACGAATCTGCTCAAACGCCTTCCATCGGCTCGGCGGACTCTCGACGCCGCGCATCCCGTGCAATGGGAAGACGACATCGCACAGTATCAGGCGTCGACGGTCGCTCTCGGCCATATCCTCGAATTTCGCGTGCGCTGGCGGTCGAACGGATATTCGCTCGGCACGGTGGCGAAGACGCTGACGCTGGCGCCGCGCCAGACCATGCGCATCCAGAAACTCTCCTGGAGCCGTCGCGAGCGAGCGCGGCGCACGGAGACGACGCAGTTGCGGGATCAGGAAAACGACTCGATCGTCCGCGACCGCAGCTATGACGACGCCGTCGCCGCCAGTCTGAGTGAATGGTCGTCGGGCGGCTCGAGCTCCGACAGCGAGGCTGCGGCCGGAGGGATCGGATTTTTCTACCCGCCGGTCATCGGAGGCATCGGCGGCGGAGCCGCCTCGTCGCACAGCAGCTCGCACGCCGAGGGCGGACGCCAGACGACGGCGAGCGAACAGCAGCGCCTCCACGACGCGATTCGCCGGCACGCCGATGCCTTGCGGAAATTCGAAAGCACGGTCGTCACCGAAGTCACGCAGGAAGAAGACGTGACCGGGACGACGGAGATCATCCGCAATCCGAATTACGCCCACGCCGTCACGACGATCTACTATCAGATCGTCCGGCATCTCAGAGTCACGACCGAATTCGCGGGCGTGCGCGAATGCCTCTTCGTGCCGTTCGCCATCAAGCCCTTCGACGTCCAGCGCGCCTATCGCTGGAGGGAATCAATTCAGGCGGCGATCCGCTCGCCGCTTTATTCGCGCGCCCTGCGCTATCTCAAGGATGTGGCCACCAATTTCACCACCTCCAACATCGCCGCCGGCCCGCGTGCGGGGCAACAACTCACGTACGTGCGCGGGTCGGTCTACGTGAACCTGGGCATCGAGCGGCCGCGCGATGGCGACGGCGGAGGCTTCGACGAACAACAGTGGCGTCCCTTGCAGCCCCTGTTGGAGACGCCGTCATTGGGGATTTTCTCCGCGCTGTTCGCGCAGGCGGCAGCGCAGCGCGACCGCATCTTTCAGACCGAATATGCGCCGTCCGCCGCCGCACAATGGGCGGACCGGCTGCGGCTCCTCGTGGGCGGCCGCCCATTGAACGCCGATTGCACGCTGGCCTCGCGCTATCAGTTCAATCGCAGCGTGCGCGTCGACTTCACCATCCCCGCGACCGAAGTGGCGGGATTGTCGCGGCAGGACCTGCAGCAGCTGACAGTGGCGGCCGGGCAGAGCCTGCCGCCCGGCTCCGTCGCCCATCTCACTCGCCTATCGCTGATCTACAACACGGACCGCTACGAGCATGCCGCCCAAGGCCGCACCGGAACGAACGATCTCATCTCCCCGACGACCGGCGCCGCCGGGAGCGCCGTGGTCTCCCTGCCGCTCGACGACTGGGAGCGCGTCGACGAAAGGCTCGAGCTCCGCCGCAGCGTGGACCAGCTCATCGAGCATCTGAACGAGCACGTCGTGTATTACCACAACGCCATTATGTGGAAGTTGAACCGCGACCAGCTGCAGATGCTGCTCGACGGCTTCTACGTGCCCAACACGAACAAAGTCGCGATCGCGTCGATCGTGGATCGCGAGCCGGTTGGCATCATCGGCAACTGCCTCGTTTACCGCGTCGGCTCGGCCGCGTTTCTGGGATATGGGAAAGTCACCACGCCGCAGGCTTTGTACGACGTCTATGCGCCGGACGAGCCGCTTTCGGCACCGCTGCACATCGCCGTCCCGACCGAAGGCCTCTACGCGCAGACGATCATGGATGAATGCGCAGCGTTGGAAGAGCATTACGGCAACACCGACTGGGCCCTCAATGAAAAGGAGCCGGATCTCGGCACGATCGATCCCTCGCTGATGCTCACGCGCCGCGCGGAGCCAGCCGGTCCGCTCGCTCCCACCCCGTTCCCGGCCACAATCATCAATCTGCAGAACGCGCCGGAGGCCCCCGCCCCGAGCGGCCTGCAGGGCGTGCTCAACGCGGTCACCAAGCCCGATTCCTTCCGCGACATGGCCGGCCTCGCCGGCACGCAGGCCAACGCCGCCGCCGCGCTCAATACCGCTGCCGGCCTGGCGACGAGCTTCGGCAGTCAGGCCGCGGCTCTCGAGCTGGCAAAGCTGGCCAAAGCCCAGGATGCCACGCGGACGGCCGATCAGAAGATCGCCTCGATCAAGGGCGCGGTCGACAAGGGACTGTCGACTCCCGCCGATGCCGCGAAAGCCACGCGCGACGTGCTCGCGGCGATGAATCCGGATTCGCCGAAGACTCCCGCCCCGCACGAGCACGACGCCATCACATCGATGATGGATTCCGCGAAGCAGATTCCGGGAAGCATCGTCGAAGCGAACACCGGCGAGGGCGCGGTCAAGGTGACGCTCGGCGGCGTCGTCGAAGAATTTCTCGGCTCCGTGTTCGGGGGCGGAACCTCGGCTCGACGTCCGCGGCCGAATCGCACCGTCGATCTCCCTGACGCGATCAAGCGGGTGACCACGTTCGGCAATTCGACGGCCAACGGTGCGTGGAACAACCTGCCCCGCGCCGACGTCGTGAAGCGCACCATCGAGCTGCTGAACAATCCCGACGAGTTGAACCAAGGCTCCAACAGCCTCTGCGGCCCCGCTGCGTTTTTCAATACCTGGATTCAGGACGATCCGAAGGCGTTCGCGGGATTCACCATGCAGCTTTACAACAGCGGAGCTGCGGCCATCGGAGGCCTGCACATCTTTGCCGGCGAAGACCTTCGCCATCAGAACTACATGAACATCACCACGAGGCTCGGTGGCACGATCCCGTCGACAGACTGGATGGTCATGAGCGCAATTCGTGATTCCGAGAATTTCTTTTTCGACTACGAGGGGACGCCCGCCGAGGATTGGCAAGGTGGTACGAGGATGGGCGAAATCGTTTCGTGGCTCGAATCCACCGGTCTGTACGCGAATGTCAGGACCACGGAAGAGCGAGCCCTTTCCGCGGTCATGGCTCTGAACCCCACCGTCAACCGCAGAGTCATCCTGTTCGTCGATTCGGGAATCACCGGTCCGCCGCAGCCGATCTCCGGAGAGAAAGATCATTTCCTCGCGCTGCGAAAACCGCTGACGGTACGTCCGGACGGAACGCTGTCCTTCACCTTCTGGACATGGGGTGAAAAAAAGGAGCGCACGAGAGCGATCGCGGCGGCGGATTTCCTTCCGTTGTATTTCGGCGCGATGGTCGCGGAGTTCTGAATCGTCAGTGCGGGCGGCGCGGACGCTCGTGACCCCAATGGCCTCGTGGCCTACAAGTACGAGACGAAGCTTCAGCAGAAGGAAACACTCGCGGACGACGTATTGGTGAAGGCAAGGAACCAGGGGCCGATCGACGCGGCGGAGAACGAGACGCTCGCTCGCTACGGAGGCCTCATGATGCGCCGGCTCACCAAGCGTGATGAGAATCTGCGTCCGCAAGTGCACGAGAACGTGGCGAAGTCCGAACTGCATGGCGTGGCGCGGGAACTCGCGTACGCCGGAAAGTTCGGACGGGCGCACGAACTCATGGACGCCCGCGAGAAGTTGCAGACGGACGACGGCATGACTCCGATACTCCGCGAGAGCATGCCGGAGGAGTTCGGCCTCACTCATGATGCGATCGTCGGCATGCGGTGGCGGTTTCTCGTGGCCGCTCCCGACCGGTACTTCATCACGACGGACAACCCGGTGGTGTACGACCGCCATCAAGGTCTCAAGAGCTCACCGCTCCTCTTCCCGATCAGCAGTTCGGTGATGCTCGACGTGAGCCGGTTCAACCCGAACGACCTTGTGTACGAGACGGCTTCCGGGCTCGACACCCGCAAGTTCAACGCGATGGTGATGACTCAGGCAGAAGCCGAGATCTATTCGTCCAGCCCGGACGAGTGGATTCAGGCTCGCTGGGCGGCTTCATGCGCGGTATCGACTTCGAGGCGTAAGCCTACTCCTCGGCGCTCCACTGGTGTCCGCAGGGACAGAAGAACTGCTCGGGCCCCTGCAACCGGATGAACGTTCCCGGCCGGCCTGAGTTGCTCTTCACATAACGGTTGGTGGTGCCGCACTCGGGACAAGTGTTTTCGAGTTGATCGGGCACATGCTCGACGTAGCGGGGCTCGGGGCCTCCGCCGAGCGCTCGCGAACGATAGGTAGCCATGCGTGATCCTCCTGCGGACCATGGTGCCAGAAGTGCCGGGAGACTCTGCAAGAGCGAATTATGGAAGGCGAATTTCGCGGGCTCGACAGATGTTAACGTGCCGGATTTAGCGGAGGGCTCGGAAGATGTTCGGAGACTTCATCGGCGGGTTCTTGGGCGCTCTGGGCGGTCTCGCGGCTGGCGTAGTTGCCCTTCGGTACCTTCTCGGCAAATACATCGAAATGCAAATCTCGAAGGACCTCGCGGTGCACAAGCACGGCCTCGACAAGCAGCTCACCACCGTTCAGGCGCAGCTCTTACGGTTCAGCGACGTGTTGAGCCGGAGGAATGAGCGCGAGTTCGCTGTGACCGAGGGCACCTGGGAGCGGATCATCAAGGCAGTCGGCTGCGCTCAGGTGGAGCTTGGGGATGGGAAGAGCGTGCCGGTGTTCGCCCTTCAGAGCGAACACGATGCGTTCGTGACTATCGAGAGGCTTCCCTTCACCGATGAGGAGAAAGAGACGCTGCGTGTGGCGACCACCGGGACCAAGCGAGACGACCTCTATCGGCTGTATGACACACGCTACGGCATTCGGAGGTGCGTGGAGGCATCGCGCGAGCTGAAGAACTGGATCAGCACGCATCAGATTTTCCTTTACGACAAGGTGCTGGCCGCTGCGTCGAAGATTCAGACCGAACTTCAGAGCGTGCTCATTGACGCCGAGAGGTATGCCGAGGACTTGGAGACCATGCCGTTCGATGAGCGGAAGGTGATGAAGAAGAAATTGCGCGAGGACTTCAACAGGGCGATGGACGACATCGCTGAGACGATTCGCTCGCGTTTCGGATTCATGGAGGAGACCGCAGGGGTCGAGGCGGCATGAGCTCAGGTCGCGTGGTTCGCCCGAAAACAGGAGTGGTAGGCGGAGTCGTCGGACTTGGTGGAGCCGCGGTGAAGGGCTTGGAGTACCTCCACCTCCTGGACTTCGTACACGGTCTGCGGGGGAACGAATTCGTGCATGGGCTGGTCCGTTGGGCGCTTGACTCCGAGGGAAGCACCGTCACCATCCTGGCCGGCGTGGGCCTCATGGTGTTCGCAGTCTGGGACCGTCCGAAGCATGAGCCGCCGCCGGTGCCGTCAGCACCGCTTCCTGTGGTCCGCGAGCGGGTCGTCGTACGTCCCTCGCGACCGGCTCCTCAGCCGATACCTGTTGACCCTCCTCCGAACATTGTCGTCGTCGAGTGCGGGCTCATGCCGATCGAGGTAGACCAACACGGCCTTATGAAGCTCTCGGCTAGGTCACCGAACGCGGCGGCTCTGGTGACCACCTTTCGGAACGACGCTCCGGGTGGCCGGCCGGTTGGATATATGAACCACACCCGCGCGCACTTGCGAATTGAGCCCCAGGGCGAGCGACCCTTGAATGTGCATTCGGGCTACTGGCTAAAGAGCAACTACAACACCCTCGACATTGGGCCAGGCGAAAGCCCGATGCTCATTGTTGCCGTGACCAACCTCGAGGATGGCGCGCGCCTCTTCGTGCCAGACGATGAACGGGAGGACAGCGACCACTACGAGCCGCCGAATGGCGTGGGCTTCGACGCTGACGAAGCCAAGGTTCATGTAAAGCTCGTCGGCGGGTGGGATGCGCAGTACGTGTTTGAGTTCGACTTCGTCGTCAAGAAGTTGCCCACGCCATCCATCGAGCATATCGGCTAAGTACTCCATTCGCTAAGTTTGCGCACAGGAATAATCTTGGCGAAACTGTTTTGGGAGTGGTGGGTGTGAGGTGGACAACGCCATATCGGATGAACTCAGCGAGAGTGAACGATCGGCGCTTACCGAACGTGCGGGTCGTCGAACAGCAACACGCCGGGGTCAGACCCTTGCTTTAGATAAAAAGCGAAGACCGAAGGTCTGACACCGGGTGTGACCCCACGTGTGACCCCACGTGGCTACCCAGCGGCACTAGCTCGATGTCCCGTCTCCGAAGCCCAAATCCCCGCCTCGGAAGGCGAAATCGTGGACTCCGAACGGCAAATCTTGGACTCCGAAGGCCAGATCTTGGACTCGGAAGGCCAAACTTTGGACTCGGGAGTCCACAACTTGGCCTCCGGAGTCCAACTTTCGTCTCCGGAGTCCAAGTTTTCGAGGTCTATCTAACGCGCGGTGTAAAGCACCCGGCGGGAAGTGACCGGGGTCTACCATCGGTCTTTGGTGCAGATAAAAGCGAAGACCGAAGGTCTGACCCCGATGGCCCTCACGGTTTCACGCACACCCGTCCCGTGTAGTCGATGCGTTGCAAGAGCGGCCGGGGGTGGAGGGTGGCGAGGTATTCGTCGGTGGCTTTGCGGGCGCCGCGCCAGTAGCCGTAGTCGTCGATGAGGAGGACGCCGCCGGGGATGAGGCGGGGGTAGAGGTGCTCGAGCTCGTGGCGGGTGGAGGCGTACCAGTCGGTGTCCAGGCGCAGCAGGGTGACCGAGGCGGGAGCGGATTGGGGGAGTGTCGTGGCGACGTCTCCTTCGATGAAGTGGAAACGGTCGAAGGGGTAGCCGGTGCGGCGGAGGTTCTGTTCGACGGCGGCGCGGGGGGCGATGCCCCAGAAGGGATCGTCGGGGGTGCGGGGGTGCTCGGCGAGGAGGTCGGTGGCGCCGCGGCCGCTCATGGTCTGCACGTCGTCGGGGCTGGGGGCGGTCATGCCGTGGAAGGTGTCGTAGAGCCAGATCTCGCGGGTGGTGTCGCCGCGCTGCAGGAGGGTGAGGGCCATCAGCATGACTGAGCCGCCGCGCCAGACGCCGCATTCGACGAAGGCGCCGGGGAGGTTGTTGTCGATGGCGTAGTTCGTTGCGGACCAGAGCGCGTACATCCGCTCGATCGAGGTCATGGTGTGTTCGCGGCAGAGCTCATGGAGCGCGAGGAATTCCGGCTCCAGGTCGAACTGGTGACTCATGCGATTTCGGGACGTTGTCTGGCCAGGAGCCACGGGTTGGCCAGATCCGATTGCACGACCTCGGGGAGGATGGGCATGAGCATGGCCATGTCGATCCGCGGGTCGTTCATGAGCGGCTGGCGGAGAATCGCCAGCAGCTCGGCGTGGTCGGGATGCAGCGGCGAGGTGACGTCGGCCTGTTCGAAGACGGGCTCGGTGAACGCGCCGTAGTTGGTAAGGCGTTGCAGCCAGAAGCTGTCCGCGCCGAGGCGGTTGCCGAGGGCGATGAGCTCCGGAAGCTCGCGGAAGTTGTCGGCCTGCACGACGAAATTGAGCTGCAGCCGCGGGATCTTGCCTGCCGCGCGCATCTCGGCCATGAGCTCCAGGTTCTCCATGAGCACGTTCCACTTGCCCGGGCGGCGCAGCCGCTCGTACGTCTCGGCGCGGGCGGCGTCGATGGAGACCGAGAGGTTGCCGATCATCGCCGGCAGGTTCGGGAACTCGGCCCAGCGTTTGGCATTGAGGAGCTGCGCGTTCGTGATCAGGAAGACGTGCAGGCCCGGGAACTCGGGCCGGTTCAGCGAGGCCAGGATTTTCCGGTAGTGCGCGCTGGCGAACGCTTCGCCGCCGCCGGAGATGTAGGTCATCCCGTCCATGGTGCGCAGAAGCGGCAGCAGCACGCGCTCCGCGGCAGCGACGTAGACGCGCTGTTCGTCCGGTCCGGCGGTGATGATGTCGGTGCGACAGGACGGGCAGGCCAGGTTGCAGCTCGGATCGTGGTTGAGCTGCATCATCGCGGGCGACTCCGGCACGGTGACGGTGCGCTCGTCGATGTAGCGGCGCAGAACGGGATCGGTGATCTCCGCCTTCGACGGTAACGTACGCGCGGCGATGAACGAGCAGAGCGTCCGGCTGCAATACGTGTAATCGCCCTCGTGCACGGAGCGCCGGATCTCCTGCGCACCCGCGGAATTCCAGACTGCCTCGGCCGACGGCGCATCGACGACGTTGCCGACCGGGTACGGCACCCAGGCCGAGCAGCAGCAGGCGAAGGCGTCGCCCTTGTAGCTGGTGGAGAGGTGCGTGAACGGCATCGGGCAGAACCGGTCGCTCAGGTCGTAATCGGTGTCGGGAACGGCGCGGGCGAGCAACTGCTGCGCGGTCTGGCAGACCGCCTGGATGCGCAGGGCGCGGCGGATCAGCGGCGTCGCTTCTTCCGGCCTGGCACGATCGAGGAGCAGTGCAGCGTGGGCCAGGAGCACCGCGCGGTCGTCCGGCGCGTGGTCGAGCAGTGCCGCCGTGACCGTGGTCGCGTCGCCGCCGAAGTCCGGTGCTAGGTAGGCGGCGAAGGCGCCGATGGCGGCCACGCGTACCGATACATCGACGTACGACTGCATGGCCGGGAGGAAGGCCTGGCTCGCGGACTCCGCAGCGGCGAGCAGCGCGTCGAGCGTGAAGGAAGCGCGAAGCTGCACGGCTTCGAAGGTCACCCGCCGCAATGCGTCCTCGCGCTGCCCCTGGCGCGGCTCGAAGGCCGCGAACGCGCTGCGCATCAGTGGACGGGCCGCGCGTCCTCTCGTCGCCGCAATGGTCGACGCGACCTCGTACCGCACGCGCCGGACCACGCGCCCGAGGCGCAGTCGTGTGGAGGTGGGCAGGAAGCGGATGGCAGCCTGGCGGACGGGGTTCTTCATGCGCTGCGGGTCTCGAGCTGCGCCAGGAAGGTCTGCACGACGCGCGGACTGCGCATGACCGGATCGCGCAGGATGGTCAGGAACTCGTCGTGCTCCGGGTGCGCGGGCGAGGTGATGTCTTTCGACACGAAGACGGACGAGGGCTCGTGGCCGAAGCTGTAGTACTTCTGGAAGACGACGTCGGCGCCGATCTCCTCACCGAGCTGCACGAAGGCCGGCATCTCGCGGAAGTTCGCGCTCTGCACGACGAAGGCGATCACGAAGCTGTAGGGCTGCTCCATGTCCAGGTGCAGGTCGCTGGTAACGGACTGCTTGCCGTCCGCAAAGCGGTTGCGGAGGAATGTGCCGGCGCGACTGAGCTCGCCCATCGTGCCGAGGTTGTCGCGCAGGACTTCCCACTTTCCGGGACGGCGGACGTTCTCGTACGTCGGTTTGGTGGCCGCATCGACGGAGACCCGCAGCTCAACGATCTTCTCGGCCAGCTGCGGCATCGCCTTCCAGGTGTGCGGCGTCAGGCCGAGGCCGTTGGTGAGCAGGAACAGGCGGACGCCGTCGTAGTCGGGGCCGCGCAGCGCCTCGAGGATGGACCGGTAGTGGCGGCTGGCGAACGGGTCGCCCCACGAGGTGAGGTGCACGCCGATGTTGCGGTTGCGCAGCATCGGCAGGATGACCCGGTCCCGTCCGACGTCGAGCCGCTCGCTCTGCTCCTTGTTGGCCATGACGAGATCGTTGCGGCAGGTGGGGCAGGCCAGGTTGCACGAGCTGTCGTGTCCGAGTGCGACGAGCAGCGGCCCGTCGGCTACGACCGTCTCGCGATGGTCGATGATGCGGCGCAGGCGAGGGGCGGTGACGTCTTCGGTGCGCGGCAGCAGGCCGTTCGTGAGCGCCGGGCACATGGTCCGGCTGCAGTACGAATAGTCGCCGTCGAGCACGGAGCGCCGCACTTCCTGCATGCCGGCCGAGTTCCAGACGGCGTCCGCCGATTCGCCTTCGAGCATGTTCCCGGTCACGAACGGCAGCCAGGCCGCGCAATCACACGCGTAGGTGGAGCCCATGACCTGGTCGGTCGATTCGGTCGCTTCGTTCCAGCGCAAGCCCTGGCCGCTCACGATGACTTCGAATGGCCGCGGACAGAAACGGCCGCGCAGGTCGGCCAGGCCGTTCTCCTCGGGCGGGGTGAGCGTCGCACCGGCGTTCCGCCGTGCGCGCAAGGCATCCATCAGCAGTTTCTGCGAGAGCGGACAGGCGCTCATGATGTCCAGGGCCCGGCGCGCGCAAGCGGCGGCCTCGTCGTGACGGCCGGCGTCGAGCAGGCGCCGGC
>JAXDJK010000441.1:0-5704 GCA_034665665.1 Acidobacteriota bacterium | reverse complement strand
CTCCCCGATCTGGCCTTCGCCTCGAACGCCTCGTCCGATTCGGTGCAGCTCTATACCGTGGAAGAGCCGCGCAGCCTCGTGCTGGCCGGACGGGCCGAATCGTTTTCCGCCAACTTCCGCTTCATCGCGCCCGACAAGCCGCTGAAGAAAGTGGCCTCGCAGCGTGAGGACGCGGAGATGCGGCGGCTGTTCTACGTGGCGGTCACGCGGGCCATGACGGACGTGGTGTTCGTCGCGGATCCCGCCCACGCGCGGAACGTCGGCTTCTGGAAGTGCGTGGCCGAGGTCATGGGCGGCAAGGGGAAGGACCTCGCGGAAAAGTGGCCGGCGGAAGGGCGGGAAGTCCACACGTTGACCATCGGCGGGGTGGACGTGCCGGTGGCGTTCGAAACCGTGGCCGTGCGCGGCGCGGGCACGCGCACGCGGCGTCGCTTGCACGATGCAGACGTTGAGGCGGCGCTGGCGGCGTCACCGATCGTCCCGTTGGAGCTGGAGGCGCCGGCGGAGGTCTCGGCGCGGTTGCATCCGCGCGACGTGGCGGCGCAGCGCAGCGGTTCGCGCAATCGCGCTGCAGGGATCCTGCTGCATCGCGTGCTGGAGCTGTGGGATGGCCGCGGCGATCCCGATGCGCTCCTGCAGCGGCTGGCCTCCGAAGCCGCGGCCGATCCCGACGCCGTGCTGCGGGTCCGCCAGCGCCTGGCCACCGTCCGCCGCTCGCCCATGCTCGCGCGCATCGCCGCGGCGGAGACGGTTGGGCGGGAGCTGCCGATCCGGTTCGTGGATACGGACGGGCGGGTGGTGGAGCGCCGGATCGATCGGGTCATTCGCGAGGACGGCCACGATCTGGTCATCGACTACAAGAGCGGCACCGCCTCGGCTTCCCGCCTGGACGATGACCGCGAGCAGGTGGCCCGCTACTGCGCCGCCATCGCGAAGATGACCGGCCGCCCGTGCCAGGGCGTGCTCTGGTACGTGGACCTCGACGGCGAGCAGGTAGTACCGGTGTAACCCGCTCTCGCCAAAACCTCGCAAATATTACGCGAAGCGTTTGGAGTGCTGTGGCCCGAGCCACAGCTTTTGTACAGCCATGAGCAGCGCCCGTGGCTGTACAAAAGCGGTGGCTCGGGCCACCGCAGTCCAAACGCTTCGCGTAAACGTTGCACCCTTTCGGCGCTATCCTGACGGACATGGCTGCCGTAAAAGCATTCTTTGCCGGATTCCTCGCCACCATCGTCTTCCACCAGCCGATGCTGTTTCTCCTGCAACTGGCCGGGCTGACCACGCGCGCACCGTATGCCATGCAGGCCGTGCCGCCCTTCGGCGTGCCGGCGGTGATCTCGCTGGCGTTCTGGGGCGGGGTGTGGGGAATCCTGCTGTGGCTGGTCATCCGGCGGCGGAGCAACTCCAGCTACTGGACCATCACGCTGCTGTTCGGGGCCATCGCGCCGACGCTGGTGGCCGGGCTGGTGGTCGCGCCTCTGAAGCATCAGGCCACGCCGCGCACCTGGCAGCTGATCGTCCTCGGGCTGGCCGTGAATGCAGCCTGGGGTCTGGGTACGGCCGTCTTTCTTCGCCTGTTCCGCGCGAAGTAGGATCGCCGGGCGATGCCGCTCCCGAAGATCGTTTTTCTCTCCTTCATCACGCTCATCACGATGGTGAATCCCCTGGCGGTGATCCCCTCGTTCGTGGCGCTGACGGACGGTGTGTCGCGCTCCGGCCGCGCGCGGGTGGCCTTCGTGGCCTCGATGGCCTGCATGGTCGTGCTGACGCTCTTCCTCCTGGCCGGCAACCTGGTCTTCAAGTTCTTCGGCATCACCATCCCCGCCTTTCAGATCATGGGCGGCATCATCTTCTTCAGCAACGCCTTGCGCACGCTGGTGCAGAGCGATGACGACCGCCGCAGCCGCACCGGGCTGTCCGGGACGAAGCGGATGGAAGAGAGCGACGTGCACAAGGCGGAGGTCGATCCAACCTCGATTGCGGTGGTACCGCTGGCCGTGCCGATGCTCTCCGGGCCGGGCGCAATCACGTCGACGATGGTGCTCGTCAACCTCTACCCGCGCCTCGACCAGAAGGTGGCGGTCGTGCTGTCGATCGTGGGCGTGGGACTCGTGTCGTGGGGGGTGCTGCTCGGCGCGCTGCCGCTCTCGCGGATGATCGGCGACCGCGGCCGGGCCGTGTTCGCCAAAGTCATGGCCCTGCTCCTCGGCGCGATCGGCATCCAGTTCATCATCGACGGCATCAAGCCGGTGCTGACGGAGATCATCCGGAGCGCGAACTAACCGTCGTGAAAGCGCTCTTCATCATCAACGAAAAGTCGGGCCGGCGGCGCGAGGTCGACATCGCCGCGGTGATCCGCCAATCGTGCGGCGAGTGGACGACCGAGCTGCTGCCGTGCGGACGCAAGGAAGACCTCGACGCGATGATCGACCGCGCCGAGGCCGAGGAGTTCGACGTCGTCTTCGCCGTCGGCGGCGATGGCACGGTGCACGAGACGGCCAGGCGCCTGATCGGCCGTAAGCCCGCGCTGGGCATCCTGCCGATGGGCTCCGGCAACGGTTTCGCGCGCCACATTCACCTGCCGCTCGAGCCGGCGGCAGCGTTGACGGTCTGTCAGGACGGCGAGATCGTGACCATCGATACGGCCGAGGTGAACGGCACGCCGTTCCTCGGCATCATGGGCGTCGGCTTCGACGCCGTGGTGGCGGACCGCTTCGCCTCCAGCACGGTCCGAGGCCTGGAGACGTACGTGAAGGAAGGGGTGCGCTCGTTCGCCGACTTTCGCGCCGAGCCGTACGAGATCGTCACGCCCACGGAGACGCTACGCCGCAACGCGTTCGTGGTGGCGGTGGCGAACTCCGGCCAGTACGGCAACAACGCCCGCGTGGCGCCGCTGGCCTCGCTGCAGGATGGGCTGCTGGACATCGTCATCGTGAACAACACCTCGCTGGTGAACGTGCCGCTGATGATCGGCCGGCTGTTCACCGGGACGTTCCATCAGTCGAACTTTGTGACCACGCTCCAGGCATCCGAGGTGACGATCCGGCGCGCGGCCGGCGGTCCGGCGCATCTGGATGGCGAGCCGGTCACGCTGGGCGCCGAGCTTTTCGTACGGGTGATGCCGCGGTCGTTGCGGGTGCTGGTGCCTCGGGGTGTGGGCGCGATCTAGAAGCTTGAACGCAGAACGCAGAGCGCAGAACGATGAATTGAGAAAAAACCTCCGTGGTGGCGCAGCCCTTCTCAATTCATCGTTCTGCGCTCTGCGTTCTGCGTTCAAGCCTTTCTCACAGCGTCTTCACCAGCTCATCGATCAGGCCCCGCATCTCATCCCGGCGCTCGATGAACCGGTCCAGCCGGGTGGCCGGATCGTCGTCGCCCCACGAGGGGTCGACGATCGGCCAGTGCTCGATCCGCTTCGCGCCCGGCCACGTGGGGCAATCTTTCGCGGCGGAGTCGCAGACGGTGACGACCACGTCGAACGGCTGGTCGAGGAAAGGCTCGGCCGATTTCGAGGTCTGGGCGGTGATGTCGACGCCGATCAGGGCCATCGCTTCGACGGCCAGCGGGTGGACCCAGCCGGCGGGGCGGGAGCCGGCGGAGACGACATCGAGGACGTCGCCGTGAAACGCCCGGGCCAGCCCTTCGGCCATCTGGGAGCGGGCCGCGTTGCCGGTGCAGAGGAAGAGCACTCGCTTTTTGGTCATCGTCGTCCGCTCAGTTTATCCCGACCGGCTCGCCAGACCGGACATTCGGGCAATGACTTTGCTCCCTCTCCGTGTATGGCGAATGAAAAGCTGGAAACGTTTTACGGATTGATCGAGGACATCGAGATCGCGATGTTCACCACGCGCCGCGCGGACGGGCACCTGGTCTCGCGGCCGATGGCCACGCAGAAACGTGCCGAGGGGGCGGATCTGTGGTTCGTCACCGACCGCCGGTCCGAGAAGCTCGTGGAGATCGGCGCCGAGCCGCAGGTGAACCTCAGCTATTACAAAGACCGCACGCGCGAGTGGGTCTCGGTCTCCGGCCGGGCCCGCATCGTGGACGACCGGGCCAAGGTCCACGAGCTCTACGCCCCCGACTGGCGGGCCTGGTTCGGAGATGAAGGGGACGAGAAGGACGGCACGCCGGACGACCCGCGCATCGTCCTGATCGCCGTCGACATCGACCTGGCCATGTTCCTCCAGCTCAACAAACCACAGCCGGTGGTGCTGTTCGAGGTGATCAAGGGGATGATCACCGGCAAGCAGCCGGATGTGGGGGAAGTGCAGTCTCTTTGACAGTCAAGGCGAGAGGCGCTCGATGATCCAGTCCTTCGGCTCGCGCAGGCGGTAGACGAAGCGGTCGTGGAGGCGGTCCAGCCTCCCCTGCCAGAACTCGATCTCGACCGGGATGATGCGGAAGCCGCCCCAGTGCGGCGGGCGGGGGACCGGGCGATCGCCGTGATTGGCTTCCAGCTCGTGGAAGCGGTGCTCGAGCGCGCCGCGGCCGGGGATGACGCTGCTCTGGTTCGAGGCCCAGGCGCCGAGCTGGCTGCCGCGCGGCCGGGTGGCAAAGTAGGCGTCGGCTTCTTCGCTGGTGGTCTTCACCGCCACCCCTTCCACGCGCACCTGGCGCTCCAGCGCGGGCCAGTGGAAGCAGAGCGAGACGCGCGGGTTCTCGCTGATCTGTGTGCCCTTGCGGCTGTTGTAGTTCGTGTAGAAGACGAAGCCGTGCTCGTCGAAATCCTTGAGCAGACAGATGCGGGAGCTGACGATCTGGTCGGCGCCGCAGGTGGAGACGGTCATGGCCTCCGGCACCTGCGCCTGGCGCGCGCGCGCTTCTTCGAACCAGCGGCTGAACTGGACGAAGGGACTCTTGTCGAGGTCGTTCTCGCTCAGGGATTGGGTCACGGCAGACTCCTCTCGCGCAGGATGCGCTCGATCTTGCGGATCACGCGGTGCGATTCGGCGCCCGGCATACGCTCCGCCGCTTCCGGCAGGGTCATCCAGGCGAGGTCGTTGGACTCACCGCGATCGATGGTGATGGTCTCGGGCTCTCGCGTGCGGGCCAGGTAGCGCACGTCGAAATGCTCGTGGTCCGGCTCGCCCTTGCCGGCGGGGATGTGATGGATGTCGAGGTCGAAGATCCCGCCGAGGAGCTGCAGATCGGCGAGACCTGACTCCTCCCTCCCCTCGCGGAGCGCGGCTACGTCGGGTGCTTCGTCAGGATCGATGTGTCCGCCCATCTGCAGCCAGAGGTTCAGGCGCTTGTGGTGGTGCAGGAGGAGCCGGCCGGCGTCATCGATGATGTAGCAGCTGGCGGTGAAATGGCCGGGAACGAAGTGGCCGCGGGTGAAAGGATCGGCGCCGTTGGCGAGTAGTGCGCACATCGCGAGGCGGTGACGGCTTTCGAGCTCGTCCGCCGGCTCATAGGTCCGGAGCTGTGCGAGAAGCGATTCGTGGCGGGTCATCCTTGCGACGGAAACCAATGATAGAGGAAGAAGTAGACCAGTACGCCGGTGACCGAGACGTACATCCAGAGCGGAAAGGTCCAGCGGGCGATCCGGCGATGCTTCGCCACCTGCATCTTCAGCCCGTACGTGACGGAGATGATCGCCAACGGCAGGATGACCACGGCCAGGATGGTGTGGGTGGTGAGGATGGTCAGGTAAATGGTCCGCCACATCCCGGTCCCGGCGAACTTCGTCACCACCCCGCCGCGC
>JAXDJK010000440.1:0-2690 GCA_034665665.1 Acidobacteriota bacterium | reverse complement strand
ATTCAGGCGAAAAGGCGGGCGGACATACGCGAAGCGTTTGGACTGCGGCAGCCCGAGCTGCCGCTTTTGTACAGCCACGGGCGCTGCTGATGACCTCGCGCTACGCGATCGGCTCGCGCCGCAGCGGCTCGCTCAACACCACCAGCCCTTCGTACAGCCGCTCGTCGATGCGCGGATCGACCTTGCGCACCAGCTCCTGGAGACGCTGGACATGGACGATCACCGTCAGCAGCGCGGCGCGCAGCGGCTCGGCGAAGGACCGGTCGAGGGTCTGGAACGGGAAGCGCCGACCGAACGTGTCGTGATCGGCGGCGTGGAGGCTCTGCACGGCGTGGCTGATCGACCAGCCGATGCGATTGCCGAGGTCGGTGGGGGGATGGTTTTGTCCGCGGGGGCGGCGGGCCAGATCGCCCAGGCGGTCGATCGACTTGCAGAGCAGCCGCAGCTCGTGCTCGATCGGCGCGTGGTGCGGATCGTCGTGCGCGAGGTTCGCGTAGGACGAGAGAAGATGATCGATCCGCCCGCGCAGATCGTGCTCGAGCTTCTCGACGATCCAGGACATGGACGGGATATGCCGCATCCGCTCGTTCTCGGCCCAGATCTCGAGGTGGACCGGGAGGTGGACCGGCTGGACCGGCTGCGGCGGATTCGGTTCGGGCGACTCGGTGGTCGTTTCGTCTGTTGCCAGCATGAGCGTTCTTTGTTAGGGTCGCGCTTCTATGAGCGCCGACCTTACCCAGTTCGAAGAGCCGATCCTGCGGATCCGGCGTCGAATCGAAGAGCTTTCGGCGATGGAAGCGGAACCGGGCAGGCAGGCTGAAGTAGCCGATCTGCAGGAGAAGCTTACCAAAGTCTCCCGTGAGATCTACTCCGGTCTTACTCCCTGGCAGAAAACCATGGTCGCGCGGCACCCGCTGCGGCCCTACACGCTCGACTTCATCAACATGATGTTCGAGGAGTGGACGGAGATCCACGGCGACCGGAAGTACTCGGATGACCCCGCCATCGTGGCCGGCTTCGGCCGCTTCCGCGGCATCGCCTGCTGCATCGTCGGGCACCAGAAGGGCCGCAACACCAAAGAAAAGATCTACCGCAACTTCGGCCAGCCGCGTCCCGAGGGCTTCCGGAAGGCGCTGCGGGTCATGAAGCTCGCCGAAAAGTTCAACGTGCCGATCTTCACTTTCATCGACACCCAGGGCGCCTATCCCGGTCTCGGCGCGGAAGAGCGCGGCCAGGCCGAAGCGATCGCCGTGAACCTTCGCGAGATGGCCGCCCTCGAGGTGCCGGTGATCGTCACAGTCCTCGGCGAAGGCGGCAGTGGCGGCGCGCTCGCGCTCGGCGTCGGCGATCGCGTGCTCATGCTCGAGCACTCGGTCTACTCCGTGATCTCGCCCGAAGGCTGTGCCGCGATCCTCTGGAAGAGCTCCAGCGCGGCGCCCGAGGCCGCTGCGGCGATGAAGATCACCGCCCAGGATCTCAAGCGCCTCAACATCATCGACGAGATCGTCCCCGAGCCGGACGGCGGCGCCCACGCCGATCCCGCCGCCGCCGCCGACCTCCTCGCCCCGTACCTCGAGCGCGCAGTGAAAGAGCTGCAGAAGCTCACCCGCACCCAGCTCACCGACGAGCGCTACAAGAAGTTCCGGAAAATGGGCGTCTTCGAAAGGTAGACGACCGGGAGGCCTCCGGCGGGCCGGCGGCGGCCGGCAGCGCTCTCTTATGATGCGCGCTTCTTTTTAGGGCGGTCAGTGGCGCTGGGCATCGCTGCGATCGCGGAGCGGAGGAACGCATTCACGGCTTCCGAAGACTGGAACACCGCCGCGACGTCGGGATCGAGAACGACGGCGACGGTGTCTCCCGCGAGGCGCTCCGCGAAACGGTTCGGCCGCGCTTTGGCGGGGTCGAATTCGTAGTGGGGCAACAGGTCATCGTCAGCTTCCGGAAGCGCTGCCTTAGTCTGTGTTTTCTTCATAAACTCGCCGTTCGCGCGGATTCGCCGGTCTGGCGCTGATGAGCCGTACAAACTCCGCGCCCTCGGTAAAGGATACCAACAGCAGGCGCCCTCTTGTCGAACGGCCCGTGAGAATTTCGCGCCGCTCGCCGAGCGAATGACTCGGATCATCATGGATCTCGCCAAGCGGGTCCAGAAAGACCGTGGCCGCCTCCTCGAACGTGACGCAGTGCTTGCGAAAGTTCTCGCGCGCTTTCTCGGCGTTCCATACGTACTGCACGGTTGAAACGTTACCTCGGAAGCGCAGGTTCTACACCGCGTAGACTTGCCTCACCTGCTACCCTGAATCCCACTTGATCCACGATACCTGGACCCTCCTCGACGCCCCTCCGGACAACCTGCGCATCCCGATCGCGAATGCGACCTTGCGGCAGATCGTGTTGCGGCGGGGGATCGAGGACGAGGAGGCGTTTCGGCGGTTTGTGGCGCCTTCGATCGGGGATTTGCACGATCCGTCGACGATCCATGGGATCGACCATGCGTGCGAGCGGATCGCGCGGGCGGTGCGGGACAAAGAGACCATCCTCATCTATGGCGATTACGACGTCGATGGGGTCACCTCCATCGTGCTGCTGCAGACCGTGCTGCGGGCTCTCGGGGCAGATGCGGGGTTCGTGGTGCCGCACCGGTTGGTGGATGGGTACGGGCTGAAGATGGAAGTGCTCGACCGTGTGCTGGT
>JAXDJK010000439.1:0-3094 GCA_034665665.1 Acidobacteriota bacterium | reverse complement strand
GCCATCGCCGTGGCCTTCGCCATCTCGTTCGCGGCGCCGCGGACACGCCGCGGCTTCTTGGCCGAGGGGCTGGCGTGGGGGATCGCGCTCGCGGTGAAGCTCTATGCATGGCCGGCCGCGGTGGCGCTGCTGCCGCTGTGGCGCAGCCAGCGCGCGCCCAAGGCTCGCTGGATAACGGTGATGGGCTGCGGTGCGCTCGCGGTGGCGCTCACGGTCGGCGACCTGGCCGTGCGCACGCGGAATCCGGTGGGACTCTTTGCCTTCGACGCACCGGCTAGCGCCGTCGCCAAGGCGGTACCGATCGCTTGGGGCGAGGTCATCAAGATCTTCGTAGCCACGGCCGCCTGGACGAGCGGCCCGCACAACGACGCCCTCCGCCCGGTGGGGATCGTGCTCTACCTCGCGCCGCTGGCCCTGCTGGCCGCTTGGGGAGCCGTCGCCCGGCGGCGCGAGCCGGTCGTGGCGATCTGCGCTGCCGCGGCGGCCGCCTTCGCCCTGGCCCAGGTCATCAACCTGGCGGGCTACGTGCGGCAGGCCCACGCGGCAGGGGAGGCCATGCCGGCCGGCGGCAAGGAGGGCTGGTACTGGTACGCCCTCGCGCCGCTATTCGTGGGCGCGCTCCTGGCCGTCATCCTCCGGGACGCCCCCCGCTGGCTGATCCTGGCGGTCGTGCTCTGGATCGCAGGCTGGGATCTCTTCCTCACGGAAGGGGCCCTGTTCGGGGACTGGGCAGGGCTGACGGGCCCGCTGCATGGTGGGGCCTGGGTGCGCTGGGGACCGCGAGTCTGGGTGACGGATCCGCCACGGCTGGCCCTGCGCATGATCTGGCTGGCGGCGGTCGGAACGCTCGGGGCCGGTGTCTTTTTAAACAACCGGCACGTCTCATCCGTATCTGAGACAACGCAGCCGAGCGCAACACCTTCGTCCGGAAATCACGAACACGGGACTGACACCTTTCCGCGACACCGGTAATATCCGCTCCGGCTCCGCGTCCTCGACCTCGAATGGGTGTCCCTGCTCTATCACTGTCGACTGCGGATCGTGCAATGGACGAACGCGCAGTTGCCCGGCTCCTCACGGCGAATGACCCGTTACTGGCGCCGCTGATCCGGGCCGGCAGCGAGGACGAGCGGCGTATGGCGCTCGAGCGCGTGCTCGTGCAGTCCTCCCGGCCGATCATCGACCGGGTGCTGGCGCGCTACCGCCACTCCGATCGTCTCCTCGGCGCACAGGAGGCGGAAGACATCGCCGGCACGGTCATGCTCCGCCTGCTGCGCCGCCTGCAGGAGGTGGCCTGCGATGAAGCGGCCGCGGTGGAGCGTCTGGCGGATTTCGCGGCCACGCTGACCTTCAACGCGCTCTACGACTTCATGCGCCGCTCCTTCCCGGAACGGACCCGGCTGAAGAACCAGGTCCGCTACGTGGCCACGCGCGACGAGCGCTTCCGCACCTGGACGGCACCGCACGGCGTGGTCTGCTCGCTGGCCTCGTGGCCGGTGACCACCGAGGTCGGCGAGCCGGTCAGCGCCTGGTCGCTGGCCCGGCGCGGATTGGAGCGGGCCCACCTCGGCGATGCACTCGAAACCATCCTCCACGCCGCCGCCAAGCCGCTGCTCGTCGACCACGTGGTGCAGTTGCTGGCCGATCTCTGGAGCGTGGTCGACCTCCGCATGTCGAGCGGCGGCGAGGTGATGCGTGACGCGGCGGTCTCGCCCGCGACCCAGCTCGAGAAACGGGAGTACATGGCCACGCTCTGGCGCGAGATCCGCGACCTGCGCGGGCCGCAGCGGGCCGCGCTGCTGCTCAACCTGCGCGACGGCGACGGCGGCAACGCGGCGGCGCTGTTCGTGTTGATGGAGGTGGCGACCCTCGACGAGGTGGCCCAGGCCATGGACGTGACGCCGGAGCGGCTGGGAAAGGTCTGGAACGATCTGCCGCTCGACGACCTGGCCATTGCCTCGATGCTCGGAACCTCGCGACAGCAGGTCATCAACCTGCGAAAATCGGCACGCGAGCGGCTGGCGCGGAGGATGAGAGAGCAATGACGCACCAAATCGACGATCACGACCTTCGCGCCATACGCGCACAGGTCGAGGGCGAGCCGGCTCACCCGGATCTCGATCTCGAGCTGTTCCCGTACGTGGACGGCACGCTCCCGCCCGAACGCAGCGCTTCCGTTGACGAGCATCTGGAGATCTGCGCGCGCTGCCGCGAGGACGTCGAGGATCTGCGCGCCGTGCAGCCGCGCCGTGCCGGCCACCACGCCCGGCGCTGGCCGCTCGCGCTGGCGGCGTCGCTCCTGGCGGTGGCGATCGCCGCGGGCATGATGATGCGCGACCAGCAGCGTCCGGCCACCCTGGCTCCTCGCACAGCGTCGATCGCCGGTCCTTCCACGACTCCCGTGCCGCTGCCGGTACCGGCCGTTCGACCGCCGCTGCCGTCCCCCGATGGAACGGCCACGGCCGCGCCTTTGAAGCGGCCTTCGTATGCGCGGCGGGAGTGGGAGAAACTCGTCCACGCCGCGCGGGCCGGCACGCACCTGGTCATGCCGGCCGTGCTGCAGGCCATCCGGCCGGCGGCCGATCGTCTGCGCGGCGCGCCACAGAATTCGGTGGCCGGGCTGCATCCTGCCGGTGTCGTGGTGGAGACACCACGGCCGATGTTCACCTGGCCGGCCCGCGGCGGCGCGCGCTCGGTGGTGTCGGTCTTCGACGGCCGGCGTGAAGTGGTCCGCAGCGAGCCGAGTGCCGCGCCGCGCTGGCAGCCGTCGCACGATCTGCCGCGCGGCGTGACGTATACGTGGGAGGTCGAGGTCGAGCAGGAAGGACAGGTCCAGATCCTGCCGTCGCCGCCTACTCCTCCGGCGCAGTTCCGGGTGCTGGACCGCGCGGCCGTGGTGGAGCTGGATGAGGCCCGCCGCGAGCACGGCGACGATCACCTGCTCCTCGGGCTGCTCTACGCCAAGGCGGGGCTGGACGAAGATGCGCGCGTCGAGCTCCAGCGCGTGCCGGAAGCCGATGCTGCCGTGGCCCGCCGGCTCCTCGAGGACATCGGCTCCTGGAACGGGCGCAGTTAACCGCGTCATGCGCACGCT
>JAXDJK010000438.1:0-2831 GCA_034665665.1 Acidobacteriota bacterium | reverse complement strand
CGCGCGCGAGATCGCGGGCCTTGGTCAGGATCATGGTCAGCAGCACCGAGTGATCGCGCACGGTGGAGAGCGCCACGCCCACTTCGGCGATCTCCTGCAGCTCGCGGGTGCGGTCGCCGAGGTGCCGCTCCAGCTGATCGGCGCGCTGCTTCTGGTAGAGAAACTGGAAGGCGCGCTTGACGGCGCTGAGCAGCACCGCCGGCGCCGGATCGAGGGGCAGGTGGAGGTAAACGTTGTCGTCGGTGAGCCAGCGCGGCTGCTCGTCGAGGCCCACGCCGACGATGGCGGTGCGGGAGTCGAGCTGGAGGGAGTGTCCGTTGAGAATGCCGGGATCGACCAGGACCACGCGCAGGGAAGCGGCGTCGGCGGTGAGGAGCTGATCGAGGGACTGCAGGCCTCGCGAGGCGATCGACTCGCGCAGGAGGGCATCGGCATACCGCCCGATGGGGAAGCTCTCCGAATGGAGCAGCGTCAGCGTCTGCATGGTCTCAAGGTTCGTTCTCGAAGCATCCGGTGGCAACCACGGGTCTTCCGGGCTTGTTCCAATGCAAGGCCGCGACCCGCTCTGCAGATGATTATGCAACGCTCCGGCCTGCTGGCGGCCCCTTCGTTACAATCGGCCGCGATGAAGAAGCCGATCGTGCTCCTGCTCGCCCTGTTCTCCCTCCTCGTGACCGGTCTTTTGCAGGCAGCCGAGGAGCCGCAGCCGCGCTACGCCCCCGACCGCCGTCCCGGCGAAGGAGAGGGCCCGTACAAGCGCCTGGTCATCCGTGGCGCCACCGTGATCGACGGCACCGGCGCGCCCGCCATCGGCCCGGTGGACGTGGTCATCGAAGGAAACCGGATCGTGGCCGTGGAGATGGTCGGTTATCCGAAAGTGCCGATCGACGCCGAAGGACGGCCCGCCAAGGGCGACCGCGAGCTCGACGGCTCGAAGCTCTACATCCTGCCCGGCTTCATCGACATGCACGGCCACAGCGGCGGCGTAGCCCAGGGCACCACGGCGGAGTACGTGTTCAAGCTGTGGATGGCCCACGGCATCACCACGGTGCGCGAGGCCGGCTCCGGCAACGGCGCCGCCTGGACGCTGCACGAGCGCGACCGCAGCGCGAAAAACCAGATCGTGGCGCCGCGCATCGTGCCGTACGCCTACACTAGCGCCGGGATGTGGGAGGGTGGCCCGCTCAACTCCCCCGAGGCGGGACGCAAGTTCGCGCAGTGGGCGGCCAAAAGCGGATTCGACGGGCTGAAGGTCATCGGCTCCGGCGACCGGGTCTACGATCCGGACGTCCTCGGCGCCATGCTGGACGAAGCAAAGAAGCTCGGCCTCGGGTCGACGACGCACATCGCGCAGATGGGCGTGGCCCGCACGAACGCCCTCCAGGCGGCCCGTCTCGGCATGCGCGGCATGGAGCACTGGTACGGCCTGCCGGAAGCGCTCTTCGCCGACCGCACCATTCAGGATTACCCCGACGACTACAACTTCGCCGACGAGCAGCACCGCTTCGGCAACGCCGGCCGGCTCTGGAAGCAGGCCGCGCCGCAGGGCAGCGAGAAGTGGAACGCCGTGATGACGGAGCTGCTGAAGCTCGACTTCACCATCGACCCGACGCTCACGATCTATGAGGCCAGCCGCGACCTGATGCGGGCCATGCGCGCCGAGTGGCACGACAAGTACACCCTCCCCTCTCTCTGGAAGTACTACCAGCCCAACCGCAAGGCTCACGGCTCGTACTGGTTCGACTGGACGACCAAGGACGAGATCGAGTGGAAGAACAACTACCGCCTCTGGATGGCCTTCCTCAATGAGTACAAGAACCGCGGCGGCCGGGTCACCACCGGCTCCGACAGCGGCTACATCTTCAAGCTCTACGGCTTCGATTACATCCGCGAGCTCGAGCTGCTGCAGGAAGCCGGCTTCCACCCGCTGGAAGTCGTCCGCGCCGCCACCCTCAGCGGCGCCGAAGCCCTGGCCGCGCCGAAAGGCAAAGCCCCCGAGATCGGCTCCGTCCGCCCCGGCATGCTGGCCGACCTGGTGATGGTGGAGGAGAACCCGCTGCACAACTTCAAGGTCCTCTACGGCACCGGCGCGATCCACGTGAACGACCAGACCGGCGAGATGGAGCGCATCGGCGGCATCAAGTACGTGATGAAGGACGGCATCCTCTACGACGCGAAACAGCTGCTGGCCGACGTGGAGAAGATGGTCGCGGACGCAAAGGCGGCCAAGCCCTAAAGCGTGGAGGACTACGCGAAGCGTTTGGAGTGCGGCGCTTTCCCGCCGCTCTTGTACAGCCACAGGCAGCGCGCGTGGCTATACGAAAGCGGCGGGAAAGCGCCGCACTCCAAACGCTTCGCGTAACGTTGCGGCCTTTCGGTCGAAACGCTACAACCGCGCCCGGCAACGGTCGATCAGCTCCGACATGCCGCGGCCGTTGCTGCCGGCGTCGCGGGCGCGGAGGAGCTCGGGGAGCATTTCGGGCACGGTGATCTCCTCGACGGCTTCGCCGATCTCCTCGACCGCGAAGCGTTCCACGGCGCGGGCGATGTAGGCGATGGCCCGTGCGTCGCGGCGGCGGGCCAGGCCGAGGGCGGCCTCGTTCGCGACGGCTGCATCTTCGTCCTGCAGACGCTCGAAGAGCGCGGAGCGGATGCGGGGGGAATCGTGGTCCGACAGGCTGCCGACGGCGAAGGTAGCCCGGTCGCGCACCGAGGTATCGCCATCGCGCATCAGCGTGAGCAGCACACCCTGCGCACGCTCGTCGGCGATCAGGTCCTCCAGCGCCGTGGCCACGGCCCAGCGGACATTCGAAGCAGTGTGCGCGGCCACA
>JAXDJK010000437.1:0-3435 GCA_034665665.1 Acidobacteriota bacterium | reverse complement strand
CTGACCCCAGCACCGCGAGCACCGCGAGCACCCCGAGCAGAAGAGCTGCGGTAGCAGCCAGCCGTCGGCAAACCAGGCACCTTCAGCTACTTACACCGCTTCGGGTCAGACCTTCGGTCGTTGAAACCGAAGACCGAAGGCCTCACCTCCGAGGTTCCAGCGGGTTTCCGGGTTGGCTGGGGGGTCAGACCTTCGGTCTGCCAGAAACGAAAAGCAAAGGTCTGACCCCAGCACCGCGAGCAAAGACCGAAGGCCTGACCCCGGGGTTCCGGGTTGGCTGGGGGGTCAGACCTTCGGTCTTCGGAAAGAAACGAACAGCAAAGGCCTGACCCCACGCCTTAAGCGCGCAAATAACAACGGGGGGGCGTTAGAAGCGGGTGACCATCGAGATCGAGCCGACTTTGAAGTGGTCGCTGGTGTCGTAGGCGGCGTCGATCTGGAAGCGGGGCCAGGCGAGGCCGGCGCCGATGGAGTAGTGGTTCTGGTCCTCTCCCTTGGGGTAGAGGATGGCTTCGGCGATGTAGTCGGCGCGGTTGAGGGGGCCACGCCATTCGGTGGAGTGGGCGGGGTCGCGCCAGTAGCCGGCGCGGAGGGCGAAGGGGATCTTGGTGGAGAAGAAGTATTCGCCGCCGACGTGGATCTCGGTCACATCGTCCACGCCGAAGGGGGCGTCGATGTCACGGACGTCGGAGATCGAGGCGAAGAAGTCGTCGACGAGGTTGCTGTACTTCACGTGCACGGCATCCACGTTCACGGTCAGCACCGGGATCGGCCGGAACGAGACGCCGAGACCTGCCACGTCGGGCAAGTGGAAGACGGTGTCGGCCTGCTTGACGAACTCCCCGCCCGTCTCGGCCGCGGAGATGAAGGTCGGGGCGTTGAAGGCCGGTCCCTGCTTGTAAACGCCGCCGATGCTGATCTTGTCGGTCGGCGACCACTTGAAGCCGCCGGCGAAGGTGACGTCATTCTCTTCCTTCACCTCGAGCGAGGGGTCCTTGGTCGTGGCCTGCACGGAGATGCTGGCCGGATCAAACTCCTGCGTAAAACGGAAGGTGAAAGCCGATTCCTGGAACCGCTGGTAGCGCGCCGTCACGCCGACGGAGAACTTCGGGTGAATCTGCCAGGCACCGGCGACGCCGAACGTCCGCTGCCGCACCTGCAGGGCGGAAATGAACGGATCGATCCGGAACTCGAAGCAGGCCTCGGGATTGCCGGTCGTGCGGCGCAGCTGCTCGCACTGCTGCTCGGTGATCACGTCGCCGCCGGCCGACGGCAGGAAGAAGTTCGGCCCCGGCGTGATGTCGCCCGTGAAATCGTCTTGCGTCGGGGCCACGACACCGCCGCCGAAGTTGTTCAACGGCTCGTGAAAGTACGCGCCGACGGTGAACTTGCTGCTGATCGGGTAAACGAAACTGGCGAACGACACCACCACGCGGTCGCTGTGATGCGTGAACGCCGTCCGCTCGACGGCCGGGAACGTGCCGCTCGTGCTGAAGAGCTGCTGTTCGAGGTAGTTCCGCGCTTCGAGCGAAACCTCGGGCTTGCGCAGGATGGTCAGGCCGGCCGGATTGGCCTCCGCGGCCGAAGCGTCGTCGGCCAGGCCGAGGAACGCCCCGCCCATGCCGAGCGATCGGGCCCCGGGATTGCCGAAGTTGAACTGCAGGCCCGAGAGCGCCTCGATGTCGACGTTCTGCGCGGCGAGCGGGAGCGCGCACGTGAGCGCGAGCAGCAGTGCGAATTTACGCATGGGGTTGCCTCCGTTATCCGTTGCAGTTTACCCGAGCGACGTCAGCCCTTGACCGCCGCCACGGTTCGCGCGATCGCGTCCTCCGGCGACAGCAGGTGCTTCTCGCGGTCTTTTCGCTGGCTCCACTCCACCTGCCCGTTGGCCAGACTCTTCGCGCCGACACCGATGCGCAGCGGGAAGCCGATCAGGTCCGCGTCCTTGAACTTCACGCCAGGACGCTCGTCGCGATCGTCGAACAGCACGTCGACGCCGGCGGCCATCAGCTGCTCGTAGATCTCCGTGGCCTTGGCGAGCACGCTCTCCTCTTTGCCGATGGCGGTGACGATGGCCTCGAACGGCGCGATCGGAATCGGCCAGATGATGCCATCGGCGTCGTGGCTCTGCTCGACGGCGGCGGCGACCGTACGGCCGACGCCGAGGCCGTAGCAGCCCATGATCATCGGCACGCGCTTGCCGCTCTCATCGAGATACTCGCAGTGCATCGACTCCGAGTACTTCGTACCGAGCTTGAAGACGTGACCGACCTCGATGCCGCGGTAGATCTCCAGCTTCGTCCCGCAGCGCACGCACGGATCGCCCGCGAAGACGGTCGTGAAATCGCCGTACTCCGGCTCGGGGAAATCGCGGCCCGGCACGGCGTAGTCGAGATGATGGTCGCGCTTGTTGGCGCCGGTGATCCAGCGCTTGCGGCCCTGCAGCGAGTAGTCGGCCAGCACGCGCTTGCACTTCGTGCCGACGGGACCGCAGTAGCCGATCACGCCGCCGGTGGATTCCTCGAACTTTGATTCGGCGAGCATCTCCATCCACTGCACGCCGAGGTGATTCTTGATCTTGACCTCGTTCGCGTCGCGGTCGCCGCGGACCAGGACCATCACCGCGCCGTTGTCGGTATCGAACACGAGCGTCTTCACCAGGTCGGACGTCGGACGGCCGAGGAACTTGCCCACGTCGTCGATGGATTGCGTACCTGGAGTGTGGATCTCGGCGATGGCGTCGGACGGCGCCGGCTCGACCTCGTCGTCGAAAAACTTCGACGTAGCCTTCTCCATATTCGCGCCGTAGCGGCAGTTCGGGCAGGACACCACGGCGTCCTCGCCGGTCTCGGCCAGGACCATGAACTCGTGCGACGCGGAGCCGCCGATGTTGCCGGTATCGGCTTCGACGGGTACGTGGTCTAACGCACAGCGATGAAAGATCCGCGTATACGCCTCACGCATGGCCTCGTACGTCTCGTCGAGCGACTCGCGGCTGGCGTGGAAGGAGTACGCGTCCTTCATGATGAACTCGCGGCCGCGCATCAGGCCGAACCGCGGGCGCACCTCGTCGCGGAACTTGGTCTGGATCTGATAGAGGTTGACCGGGAGCTGGCGATACGAATTGACGGCGTCGCGCACGGTCTCGGTGATGACCTCTTCGTGCGTCGGCCCGAAGACGAAATCGCGGTCGTGCCGGTCCTTGATGCGGAGCAGCTCTTTTCCATATTTCTGCCAGCGGCCGGACTGCATCCAGAGCTCGGCCGGCTGGATGGCGGGCATGAGCAGCTCGGTCGAGCCGGCCCGGGTCATTTCCTGGCGGATGATGGTCTCGAGCTTCTGGATCGAGCGCAGGCCGAGCGGCAGGTAGGTATAGATGCCGGCGGCGACTTTGCGGATCAATCCGGCGCGCATCATGAGCTTCTGGCTCATGGC
>JAXDJK010000436.1:0-11071 GCA_034665665.1 Acidobacteriota bacterium | reverse complement strand
GGGGCGCGGGGAGTGTGGCGCGTGCATCGTGCCCCACCCACCCAGGTCCCTCGCTCGACGCTCGGGATGACAAGGCTTTCGCATGGATCACACGGTTCGGTTCGAGCGAGCGGTGATTCACCGGCGTCCTTCCGTGACGACGCGAGGCGTGACGTTGGGTGCGGTCCTGCGTTGTTTTTACGCCGGGGCACTCGGGCAGAGCGTTTCCCCTGTGGGGCGGTTAGGATGCGGGCGTGAACCAGGACCGCGAGCTCACCGAGCTCCTCTACGCGCTCACGCACGACCTCGCCGCGCCGGTGCGCGTCATCGACGGCTTCAGCGAAGCACTGCTCGAGGATCAGCGGGACGCGTTAACGCCCGATGCACTCGAGTATCTGACCACCATGCGCAGCGCCGTGGCCCGCATGAACGCCATGTTCGAGGGCATCCGGCAGCTCCATCGCGTATCGCAGGCGCCGCTGCAGCGGGTCGACATCGACGTGACCGCGCTCGCGGAGACCATCCTCTCGGAACTGCGTGCCACCGAGCCGGAGCGCGACGTAGAGCTCGCCGTCGAGCCTGATCTCGTCACCAGCGCCGACCCGGCGCTGTTTCGCACCGCCCTCACCCACCTGCTCCAGAACGCCTGGAAGTTCACCGCAAGACGCGCCGGCGCGCGCATCAGCGTCGGACGCGAAGACCCCGTCACCCTGTTCGTGCAGGACAACGGCGCCGGCTTCGATCCCGCCTCCGCGGGACGGATGTTCACGCCATTTCAGCGCTTTCACCAGGCGAGCGAATACGATGGACTGGGGATCGGCCTGGCCGTGGTCCGGCGGATCGTGCACCGGCACGGGGGACGGGTCCGGGCGGCAGGAGCCCTGCAACAGGGCACGACCGTATCGATGGAACTTCCATGAGCGCGACCAAAGAGCTGCACGTCCTCATCGTCGAAGACAGCGAGGACGACGCACGGCTGCTCCTGCTCCAGCTTCGGCGAAACGGCTACCAGCCGGTCGCGCGGCGCGTGCAGACGGCCGAGGAAATGGAGCGCGCCCTCGACGAAAAGCCGTGGGACCTCGTCATCGCCGACTACTCCCTCCCCAACTTCAACGCCCTGGGCGCGCTCGATCTGTTCCATCGGCGCGGCCTGGACATTCCGTTTCTCATCGTCTCCGGGACCATCGGAGAAGAAACGGCGGTGGAGGCCATGCGCGCCGGCGCCCACGACTACATCATGAAGGGGAGCTCGGCGCGCCTGATCCCGGCCATCGCCCGCGAGCTGCGGGAAGCCGGGGAGCGCGCCAATCGTCGCCGGGCCGAAGAGGCCTTGCGCGACAGCGAGCGCCGGTTCCGCGCCCTGATCGAGCATTCCTCCGACATCCTCACGGTCCTCGACGCCGGCGGCCGGATCCTCTACGAGAGTCCGTCCGTCGAGCGCCTCCTCGGGCATACGGCTGGAGAGCTGAAGGGCGCGGCGCTCGAGGAGCATGTGCACCCCGAGGACCGCCATGCGCTGGCCGCGGCCCTGGCCCAGTCCGACGGCGCGTCCACGCCCGTCACGGCGGAGTTCCGCATGCGCACGCGGGACGGCGAATGGCGCTCCCTCGAGGCCAGCGTGAGCAACCTGCTCGGCAACGCGGAGGTGAGCGGAATCGTTCTCAACTCGCGCGACATCACCGGGCGCAAGCAGGACGAGGAGATGATCCGGCACCTGGCGTACTTTGATGCGCTCACCGGATTGCCGAATCGAATGCTCTTCGACGACCGCCTGACGCAGGCGCTGGCCCATTCCCGCCGTCGCGGCGCACGCGGGCTGGCCATCATGTCTCTCGATCTCGACCGGTTCAAGACCATCAACGAGACCCTGGGACATGGCGCGGGCGACGAACTGCTGCGGACGGCGGCATCGCGCCTCACCGCCGTCCTTCGCGCCGAAGATACGGTCGCGCGCCTCGGTGGCGACGAGTTCCTGTTCCTCCTTCCGGAGATCGGCGACGTCGAAGACGCGGCGCGTGTCGCACGCAAAATCCTGACGGAGCTCGACACCGCGCTTTCCGTTCACGGTCACGAGCTACACGTGACCGCCAGCGTCGGCATTGCCATGTTTCCCCTCGACGGCGATGACGCCGAGACCCTGGTCCGCAATGCCGACACGGCGCTCTCCCGCGCCAAGGAACAGGGTGGAAATCGTTACCAGCTCTACGCCCCCGCCATGAATGCGATCGCGTTCCGGCGGCTCGTGCTCGAAAACAGTCTGCGCCGTGGCATCGAGCGCGAGGAGCTCCGACTGCACTACCAGCCGCTCGTATCGCTGCAGGACGGCACGTTCGTCGGAGTGGAGGCGCTCGTCCGGTGGCAGCATCCGGAACTGGGACTGGTCTCCCCGGCCGAGTTCATCCCGCTGGCCGAAGAAACGGGACTGATCCTGCCACTGACGCACTGGGTTCTGCGCACCGCCTGCAGGCAGATGAAGGAGTGGCAGGACGCGGGACTGGAGCTGATGACGATGTCGGTGAACGTCTCCGCCAAGCGCTTCGGCGCGGCGAATCTTCCGGTGGCCGTAGCCGAGGCGCTGGCCGCTGCCGGGCTGGACGGACGTCATCTCTGTCTCGAACTGACGGAGAGCGTGATGATGGAGAACGTGGAAGAGACCATCGCCACGCTCCTGGAGCTCAAGAAGCTGCATGTGAAGATCTCCATCGACGATTTCGGCACCGGCTATTCGTCGCTCAGCTACCTGAAACGCCTCCCCATCGATACGCTGAAGATCGACCAGTCGTTCGTCCGCAACACCCCTGCGGACGCAGACGACGCGGCCATCGCCACGCTCATCATCACCATGGCCCACAACCTCAATCTGTCGGTGGTGGCCGAAGGTGTGGAGACCGAAGAGCAGATGCACGCGCTGCGCGCGCAGCAGTGCGACGTCATGCAGGGCTACCTCGTCAGCAGACCCGTTCCCGGCGCCGAGATCACGAAGATGCTCTCCCGCACGACTCACGCGACGGCACCGGAAGGCATCGGCGCGGACGTGAAGGTCTGACGGTCGCCTCCGGCATCGGCCGGGTATCCGTCTTCGACCCGAAACGGGCGGGGAGGATCGGACTCCCCGCCCTTCCTTCTACCGGTGGGATCGACGCATTCGATGAATGCATCGATGGCTTCGATGAATGCTCAGGAGGCTTTGCTGAAGGCTCCGGAGGCTTCGATGAAGGCTCCGACGGCTTTGATGAAGGCTCGGGAGGCTTCGATCAAGGCTCCGGAGGCTTTGATGAAGGCTTCCGAGCCTTCGATCAAGGCTCCCGAGGCTTCGATGAAGGCTCCGGAGGCTTCAATCGACCCTCCGGAGCGACCGAATCACGGTCGCGGGCGTGCTCAACTGTGTCCTGACCCTTACAGTAGGTCGTTAAGGAGTTCGACAACCCGCCCTCGAAGGAGGTCGACCGGGAGGTCCTCACGAAGCGGACCACGAACGTCGCGATGTCGAGGCGCCAGGTTTCGAGAGTTTTGGACATCAGGTCTTCGCGCCAGTGCCATTTGCCGAGAGAGGTGTGGCATCAACTCCACGATGGCGATGGCGATCTCGTTTACGCACGTGCGATGTCTCGACAGAGGTGAAGTGGTTCGTCCGCCGTTCCAACGGTAGTAGCAAGTTCGGATCGCTGGAGACCCGGCAGACCGACGCCGGCAACCGGGGCGATCTGATGTACGTCGCCGATGCCAACGGCGACGGTAAGGTCGACCTGATGTACGGCCGCGTGAACTCGAGCTTCGGAGTGACCTGGTTCTTCCGCCCCTCGACCGGCTCCGACTTCGGAACCGTGCACACCTGGGCGGGCGATGCCGGCGACGCCGGCGATCTGTTCCGAGTCGGCGACACCACGGGCGACGGAAAGGTCGACTTGATGTACGGCCGCTCCCTCGGCATGACCAGCCTCACCGCCACCCCCGACCTCACCTCGGTCCGCTGGTTCGGAAGGTCCTCGCTGGGAAACAACTTCAGCTCGTTCTCCACCTGGGCCGACGACGCCGGCAACGAAGGAGACTGCTTCCCCTAACCTGCCCGCCTGTGGCGCAGACGCGAACAGCGTCTGCGCCACAAATTTGGAGCTCGGCCGTCCGGCCGTAGGATCCCGGGGCGTCTCGCCCCGGCCTCAGCACTCCTGTGGTAGTGGGATTAGACCTCCTTCCCGAGCCCGCGCGGCGAGACGCCCTACGATCCTGCAGGGGCGACGCCTGCGCTCCGAATCCACAGGCGGCGGAGTCCCTCGCTCCACGCGGCCGCCACGGCCGCCACCGACCGCCTCTCCCCCTCTCCGTCGTTGCGCCCCGCGCAAATTTCAATTGGCTTGCTTTCACCTGGCGCCGGGTGTTGAATTCTCCTTTCCACCTCACAGCGCCGCCGCCACCAGTCATTAAAAGGAGGCAACAATGTCCGATCTCGGCAGAATCTTCAGCTCCGATGTGGTGAAGAACGTTCAACAGTTGCAGCAGGAGATCCACGACTCGGGGCTGACGGAGAATGTCGGCACGTCTGCATTCTCCGTGCAGCCGCTCAAAGTCCACGCGGGTGTTCCGCAGGTGGACGTCTATGGCGCGAAGGCGAGTTTCGATGCTTCGGCCGCGGGGCAGGTCTCGATCAACGCGAGTGGCGCGCAGATCTCCCCGTTCGACTCCGCGGCCGCCCTCAGCGCGCCTGCGAACACCAGTTGGGCACAACTCGAGATCAAGGGCGCGATCAACGGCGGAATCGACGCCGCAGTATCGAATGCACCGCTCTCGTTGTCCGCGAAAGCCGCGGCCTCGTTCACCTACGAGCACTACCTCCCCGCCTCGGCAACGGAGAGCCGTCTGTCGGCGCTTGCGCGACTCCTCACCAGCGCGAACGTGCCGCAGTTCGCTTCCATCGCGGCGCTGCAATCGGACGAGATCACCAGCTTTGATGCCGCACTCAGTTTCGATCTCGGCCTCAAAGCGAAATACGGCAGCAGCTTCGACATCGCGTCGACGATCAAGCTGTTCGACGGCCTCTCCGCACAGCTCAAGGCCCATGTCCAGTACTCCCTCGAAGCAAGCCTCGGCTGGTCGGTGTTCGAAGAGGCGAAGCTCGTCGTCGGCCGCGCACAGACGACGAATCCCGACTGGGTGCGCGTGCGGATCGAACGCTCCGATCGCAAGTCCTTCACCGCCGGCGCGGTCTTCGCGCTGCAGGTCGATTACGACGCGTCCAGTCTCGCCGACGCGATTCAGAAAGCGTTCGCCATGACGCCGCTGCGGCGTGTGATGTCGATCCTGCAGACCGCCGCGACGATCGATTTCGACACGCTGAAGTCGACCGTCAGCGACCGCGCCTCCGAGGAGGTGATCGCGCTGATTGCCGGGACGGGATGGAAGGAGAAGGCCGCCGACGATCCGCACATCGTCGCTGCGCTGGCCGACATCAACAAAGTCGTCTCCACGTTCAACGCGGTCGACGACAAGGTGAAGCAGTTGTGGAACGGCCTGCTGACGCGGCTCGATTTGCAGCAGGGCTCCTCGTTGCGCGCGACGATCGAGAAGATCGCCAATCTCACGCCGCAGAGCGTGCAGCAGTTCCTCAGCACCGCCGCAGGACCGGAGCTCGATCTGTTCGTAGGTCTCACCGGTCTCAGCATCGACCAGCTCGACGTCGGAAGCAGCGCGGTGATCGCGACCGCGATCGACAAGGCGTCGGACCTCGCGAAGCAGATCCTGCGCGTCATCGACACCACACCGGCGACCGTCATGAACGCGATCCAGCAGTTCGAAAACCGGTTCGGTCTGCGCAGCGCAATCGACTTCCTTGCGCACAACGCGACGTCACTCGACAGCCTCGAAGCGTTCGGCGACAGCATCATCAACAACGTCGTCAGCAAGGCGGTGGGCAAAGCGTTCGACGCCATCGGTAAGGACGACTTCGCGCGAGTGCAGACGTGGGCGGCCAAAGTCATCGCGCAGTGGGACGTGCTGAGCGCGAAGCTCGCCGCCGCAGCGAAGTTCCTCAAGGGACAAGTTGGCTTCAACGTATCGCTCGAGATGAGCCGTGTGTCCGAGTCGTCGGCCCTGCTAGACTTCGAGCTCAATCCGGCGAACGGCAGGGTCGTCACCGCCGTGCAGCAGAATCTTGCTGGCAGCATCTCGTCCATCCTGAACGCCCTCAACAGTCTGCGCGAGAAAGACGGCGACGACTTCCTGATCCGCGAAGCGCTGATCGTCTCGCGACACCTCCGCACCGGGGCGACAAGCCTCTTCCTCTCGTTCGTCGGCCTCTCGAAAGTCACGGCTACGCGCTTCGATGAGTCGGTCTTCCGCATCACCAGCGCGGGCCGTCACGCGACCTTCAGCGGCGGCTTCACGCAGTCGGTGAACGTCAACGCGAGCGGTGAATGCAGCACGTGGATCGACGCCGACGCGGTGGACGCGCAACTGTGCGATACGCTGCCGTTCGCATCGAGCGCGGTGACACGCTCGATGCATCTGACGTTCGCACATCACAGCATGAGCTCCACGGAAGCGCAGCGGAGCGCGATCAAGTCGTTACTCGGGCAGCTCGGGTTCGGCGCCGCGCCGAGTCCGGACGCAGCGAACGGCTCCGAAACGATCTTCACGGTCAACGTCAGTCTCGACGAGCAGGCGGTGAGGGCCTTCGTGTCCGACGCCGACGAGGAAAGCTGGAATCGCGACTACCGCAACACCGCGCGGCGCCTGTTCAGCGATCCGCTGTTCGACGATCGCACGCTGTTCAACAACGGACCGCGCATCGCGGACGCTGAAGCGGGCGTGGTCAACACCGATCTCTGGAACGATACGTGGACCGACACATCACGGCAGAAGTTCGTCAGCGATGCGCGCGCAGCGAAGCTCGACATCAACGGGAAAGCGCTGCACGTGGTGAGCGCGGGGACGATCGTCCCGCCCTGGCTCGAGCTCGATCAACTGATCGTGCGGCGCCCGAACGGCTTGCGCGCACTCTCCGCGTTGCGCGACGCTGTGAACGACCCCACGATCGGCACACGCGCGGGGCTGGAGAAACTCGCCGCGAAGTCCGGCGCATTCTTCGCCGCGACCGGTCTGGAGATCGCGCAGAACCCGATGTTCACGTTCTGGTTCGTGATCGCGCGCCTGTGCCGCCTCGGCCCGGCCGTGCTCTCGCACGCCAAAGGCGTCGCCACCTTCCGCGTTCGTCCGCAACCCACCGCGGACCTCGGCGATCCTTTGCAGTGGTCCCTCCAGCCGAACGTTGGCGTCCCCGCCGCGACAATCTCGGCCCTGCACGTATTCCCGTTCTGAGTTTTCGAACTGTAGGGCGGGTTCGAGAAATCCGCCCTACATCACTACTTCCTTCGAGCTTGGCGAAACCCCGGACTGCGCCGCTAGGCGCACCCGCGCTACTTTTTGCGACCGAAGCACCCGCGCCGCCTCCCCGCGCGATCTCACGCCGAGCTTGGCCAGGACCGCGGAGACATGGTGGCCCACCGTCTTCGGCGAGACATTGGAGGCTCGCGGCGATCTCGCGTTGCGCAGCCCGCCGACGAGGGAAAACCCGGGAGCCAGACCTTCGATTTTTGCTGCAGATAACAAACAGGTCCGAAGGTTTGGCCCCGGTCTGACTCATAGCGTGTCGCGGAAGAGATCCAGCAGCGGCTGGTCGGGTGAGGGCCGGGCCCAAGCTCTCGACACCCGCGAGCCCGGCCTGTCACCCCGGGGTCACGAGGTCGAGACGAAGCTCAGATACAGCCGGGTGACCAGACCGATACCCAGGGAAGGTTGTAGTCCACCTCAGTCTGCGTGATCTCATCGATGACCGATGCGGTCGCGCAGGTGCACTGGCCGTCGACAATGTAGGAGTCGGTGCCCGACGCGCAGATCGATCCGAGCGAGCACGCCATCAAGCTGCAAGAGACGCTCGTCGCCTCGCTCCAACTCTTCCCCGTGTAGAGATGTACGGCAACACTACCCGAGCAACTCTCCTGCACACGGCCCACCACGTCTCCGTTTGCATCCTTCCAGCGACAGGTGACGGCGTCTTTCTGCTCATCATCCGCAAAGATAGGAACTGCGATTGCCAATACGACGAGAATAATCGCGACCTTGTAAGTTACTTTCATATGTCCGTCCTTAGCAGCTGATTATAGGCACTCCGCATTTCAGCACGCGAGGAGGGAACGGCCAACGTCAATACTCGTCTCTCCGGGCAAATCTGTAACGTTTCTCCCCTCCCGATCACTACCTGTCCGACCCCACCACCCCACCTCACCACAATCAGGAGAAAAAACCTATGGGTTCCGGACGGATTACCAGGGCAAGGCTGTGCCTTCTCAGTCTTCTCGCGACTACGGCGCTTTTTGCGCAGCCACGGCTCCCCGACCTCACCGTCGTGTCGACGCGCGTCCGCGGCGGACGCGTCACCGCGGTCATCGCCAACCGCGGTTCCGTTGCGCCGGACCTTCGCGCGACGTCCACGCTATTCATCCAGCAGGACGGACAGAGGCCGCGTTCCGTCAATGCCATCACGCCGGCGCTGCTGCCGGGCAAGACGGCAGAGATCACGTTCGACGGGATCGTGCCCCCGGGCGCGACGTTCCAGGTGATGGTCGACAGCGACGGGCGCGTCGATGAATCGAACGAAGGGAACAACCGCACGAACAGCGAAAGCATCAGCGGCGGCCCGTCGCCCGCACGGCCCCGCGGGGTTTCGATCGTCCCCGAACTTGCGCAGCAACACCGCGGCATCCGCATCGCGCCTCTGCCGGACCGCGAGCCGCGTCCCGTGGCGGCGTTGCGCTTTCCGGGCGGAAACGTCGTCACCCTGATCGAGAACGAGCTGCTGCTGACGACGAAGAACGCCGCCGAGGCGGAGGCGCTGGCGGCGCGGCGCGGCGGGAAGGTGGTGCGTAAGGTCGACCGTCCCGCGGCGACCGGCCGCGGCCCGACCTACGTCATCCGCGTGAACACGGCCTCCGCGCCGGCCAACGCGATCACGGCGAGCGAAGACGGCTTCGCGTTCTCCACCGAAGGCGCCCGCAAACTCCTGGCGATCGCGGCACACGAGCGCCGGAACGGCACGCGCGCCACGGTCAATGTCGTCACTCCGGGCTCGGGATTCTTCGAGAAGACGACCGCCGAGGGCGACGGAAACGACGGGCTGTCCCTCGACTATATGCAGACCGGCGGCAAGTACGACGTCGACGTGGCCGGTGCGTGGAAGGCCTTGTTTCAGGCGGGCAAGACGTCGACGAAGCCGATTCTGATCGGCATCGTCGACTCGGGCTTCAATCTCTTCCGTCCGGATTTCACCGAGCTCGATCTCGATGTTTCCTCCAGCTTCGGCGTTGGCCCGCCAGGACAACCCAGCTGCACTCCCACCCCGTGCCCGTGGCACGGACAAAATGTGGCCGAGGCCGCGGCGGGGATCGCGAATGACGGAAGGGGATCGACGGGGCCCGGCGCACCGGTCTCGAAGATCGTCGCCATCGATCGCGGCGGGAGCTTCGACTCAACGATATCGGCGCTCTTCCTCGCGAATGCCCGGGGCGCGCGCATCATCAACATGAGCTTCAGCGGCAAGACCCAGCTCGACCCGGGCCCGTTCGCCGGGGCGTTAGTCGGTTGGCTGGACGACTCCAACGCCGACACCAGGTGGCTCCATGACGAAGCGGGACGTCTGCTGTTCGCGGCCGCCGGCAATGATGCCGAGGACGTCGACACGGGCAACGTCTTCGGCGAGTCGTACTGGTACCACCCGTGTGAGAACGAGGGTGTGATCTGTGTCGGCGGATGGCACATGAATTCGAGCCCCCCGGGCGCCGGCACGATCCCCGCGCAGGGCCTGCCGGGCTCGAATTTCTCGACCGGCGGCGGCGAAGTGGTCGACATCTGGGGCCCGTGGTGCGCCATGGTCGGTGACGACTTCGCCAATCCCGGTAAGCTCCAGCAACGGTGCGGCACGAGCTTCGCCACGCCGATCGTCGCCGGCATCGCGGCACTGATCTGGGCCGCGAATCCGGCGCTGACCAACAATGAGGTGTGGAACCTCATGGACAAGTACGCCATCGTGGGCGGGCCGCTCGTACGCCGCGTCCACGCGTTTCGCGCCGTGCGCGAGGCGCTGATGACCACCGGGATCAACACGGCGCCGGCGGCAAAGATCACCTCCTCCATCAACGGTGGGGTGCTCAGCCAGGCAGCGCCGACGACGTTCTCCGTGAACGCGTACGACGTCGAGGACGAGGCGTGCTGCAGCGCGGTCTGGACGATCAACGGCCAGCCCGCCGGCACCGGGATTTCCCTGAGCCATCACTTCGGACAGGACTCCCTCGGCCTGAAGACGATCGCCGTCACACTCACCGACACAGGCGGCAAAACCGCGACGGCCTCCGTCTCGGGGACGCTCACCAACAAGGCCCCCACGGTCTCCATCACCGCCGCGCCGCTGGCAAACGTCCTCACGAACGTGATCGTCGATCTGCGCGCCCAGGTGATGGATGACACCAACCCCGTCTCCCTCCCCGACACCAGCGCGTGTGTGAACGTGCAGTGGACCTCGTCCCTGACGCCGGGCGTCATCGCCACCGGCTGCGAGCCATCGATCGCCTTCGCGACTGCAGGCTCGCGAATCGTGACCGCCACGTATACCGACAAGTTCGGGTTGCAAGGCAAGGACTCGAGGCTCGTCAACGTCATCGCACCGCCGCCTTCGAAGCTCATCGGATCGATCGTCCTGCCGAATAGCGGAGCGCTGTTCGGCGCCAGCGAGCCGATCGCGCCGCAGGAGCAGGCCCTTCAGGTCGAGGGAGAGCTGAGCAAGGTCTGGACGCTGACCAGCAAGAGCCTCGACGAGACGAAACTGGTCGTGCTGAAGGACGTCAACGGCACGCCCGCCTTCACGCTCGCCGATGCCTTCCCGAGCCTGTTCCTGTCTCCGCACACAGAGCAGTACACGCTGCACCTGCTCCTGATGACGTCGAGCGGACAGGCCTTCACACAATCCGTCGACATCCAGCAACTCGCATTCATCAAGTGATCGTGGGTACGGCGGCGGCCGAAGGGGCCGCCGCCGTAGTCATCACCA
>JAXDJK010000435.1:0-3526 GCA_034665665.1 Acidobacteriota bacterium | reverse complement strand
GCCACCGTCGCGGGCGTGGTCTTCTCCGTCGCCGTCGCCTACCTGGTCGTGAAGCGCCGCTCGTTCGCCAGCGCCGCGCTGGACGTGCTCGTCATGCTGCCGCTGACCATCGCAGGCACCGTCCTCGGCATCGCGCTCATCAATACCTTCAACACCGGCTGGCTGGTCCTCACCGGCACCTGGATCATCATGGCGCTCGCGTACTTCCTGCGCCGCATTCCCAACAGCGTCCGCGCCGCCGTGGGGCCGCTGCACAACATCCGCGATTCCATCGAGGAAGCGTCGGTGAGCCTTGGCGTGCCGCCGCTGAAGAGCTTCTTCAAGGTCGTGATGCCGCTCATCGGCCCCGCCGTCGCCGCCGCGGCGGTGCTGATGTGGGTCACGTCGCTCTCGGAGCTCTCGGCCACGATCGTGCTGTACTACGGCGGCATGAGCACCATGCCCATCGAGATCTTCCAGCAGGTGGACAGCGGCCGCCTCGCCCCCGCCAGCGCCTACAGCGTGATCCTGATGCTGGCAATCTTCCTGCCCCTTGCCATTGCGCGGTGGGCATTCAAAATAAAACTGGTGTCAGACACCAGTTATTGATTGGAGAATCAGGTGTCTGACACCAGAATACTCAGCAAGCGTGTCCTCGAAGTGAAACCGCCGATGACCCGCGCGATGACGACGCTCGCAAACGAAATGGCGCGCGCCGGGCGATCGGTCGTGGCGCTGGCCCAGGGCGAGCCGGACTTCGACACGCCCGCCCACGTCCGCGAGGCCGGCAAGGCCGCGATCGACGCGGGCAAGACGCGTTATACCGACCTCCCCGGCACGCGCGAGCTCACCGCCGCGATCATCCGCAAGTTCGAGCGCGACAACGGGCTCACGTTCAAGCCGAACGAGATCACCATCGGCGTGGGGTCCAAGCAGGTCCTCTACAACGCCCTGCAGGCGACGGTGGACCCGGGCGACGAAGTGATCGTCGCGGTCCCCGCATGGGTGTCGTACGTGGACATGGTGCGCTTGGCCCTCGGCGTGCCCGTCATCCTGCCTGCCTATGCCGACGCGGGGTTCAAGATCACGCCGGCGCAGCTGGAGGCCGCCATCACGCCGCGCACCAAATGGCTGATGCTGAATTCCCCCAGCAATCCCAGTGGTGCCATGTACTCGGCCGCGGATCTGAAGGGGTTGGCCGCCGTGCTCGCGCGCTATCCGCACGCATGGTTCATGTCCGACGACATCTACGAGATGATCCGCTACGTCGAGGGCCCGTTCCCGACGATGTCCGCGGTCGCCCCCGAGATGGCCTCGCGAACACTCACGATCAACGGCGTCTCCAAGGCGTTCGCGATGACGGGCTGGCGCTGCGGCTACGCGGGCGGGCCGGCGGAGCTGATCCGCGGCATCAACCTGGTCCAGGGCCAGTCGGTCTCGCACACCAGCTCGGTGACGCAGGTGGCGGCCCTCGCCGCACTCGACGGGCCGATGGATTTCCTGCCGCCTTTCGTGGAGGCCTACCGCCGGCGCCGCGACCTGGTGGTGGCGGCCATGAGGAGCATCGAGGGAATCCAGTGCACCGTGCCCGACGGTGCCTTCTACGTCTTCCCGAATTGCGAGCAGCTGATCGGCCGCCGCACGCCGAAGGGCAAGACGATCGCGAACGACCTCGACCTCTGCATGTATTTCCTCGAGGAGGCGGGCGTCGCGCTGGTGCCGGGGAGTGCCTTCGAGCTGCCCGGGCATTTCCGCATCTCGTACGCAGCCGCCGATGCCTCGCTCGTGGAGGGCATGAAGCGCCTGCAGAAGGCGTGCGCGGAGTTGAACTGAACGCGTCCGCCCCCACGTATTTGCCATGACCCCGACCCCCAAGAAAGTCATCTCCACATCCTCCGCCCCCGACCGCCACTGGGTCGGCGACGGCTTCCCGGTCCACGGCATGTTCGGCTACACCGGCGACACGAAGCGGATCAGTCCCTTCCTGATGCTCGACTACGCCGCTCCGATGAAATTCGAGCCGACCAGCAAGCGTCGCGGCGTGGGACAGCATCCGCACCGCGGCTTCGAGACCGTCACCATCGTCTACGAGGGCGAGGTCGAGCACCGGGATTCCACCGGCGGTGGTGGCGTGATCGGGCGTGGCGACGTGCAATGGATGACGGCTGGCAGCGGCATCCTGCACGAAGAGTTTCACTCCACCCAGTACGGGCAGAAAGGCGGCCCGTTCGAGATGGCGCAGCTCTGGGTGAACCTGCCCGCCCGCGACAAGATGACCACGCCCGGCTACCAGGCCATCACCGACGCGCAGATTCCCGCGGTGGCGCTCCCGGGCGACGCCGGAACCGTGCGCGTCATCGCCGGCGAATACGGCGGCCGCAAGGGGCCCGCGCGCACCTTCACGCCGATGAACGTGTGGGATGTGCGCGTGAAGGCCGGGCAGACCGCCGATCTTTCGCAGGCCGAGGGCTGGACCGCGCAAGTGGTCGTGCTCGCGGGCAACGTGAAGCTGAACGGCGATACGATCCTGCGCCCGGCGCAGATGGCGACGCTCGACACGGCGGGTAGCGGCGTGACGATCGAGGCCGAGAGCGAGGCCAAGCTCCTGGTGCTCGCGGGCGAGCCCATCGACGAGCCCGTGGTCGGCTATGGCCCCTTCGTGATGAACACGCGTGAGGAGATCATCCAGGCGATCGAGGACTTCAACGGCGGCAAGTTCGGGAGGATGCCGGGCTAGTCGCTGCGTTTCCATCCGGTGAACATCGCGGCGACTAGGTTCTCGCGGTGCCGCCAGCTGGCATGGATCACGCCAGCAACGTGCAGGACGATGCAAACGAGCGCCGCGTCTGTCAGCAGGTCGTGGATCTGCTTGAAGTCGCGATCGTCGCGGAATTTCGGCGTGTCGAGCACGAGTCCCGTGATGCACAGGGCCGCGAGCAGCACCAGCAGCACGACGATCATCGCGCCACCCGCGGGGTTGTGACCGAGGTGGCGCGGCTCGCGACCGCGCGCGAGCTGGCCTGAATACGACGCGAGCTTGCGGGGGCCGACGACGAAGCTCGCGAAGCGCGCATGCGGCGAGCCCACGAACCCCCAAATCACCCGCAGGACCACGAGCGCCAGGATCGCGTACCCGGACCAGCGATGCGCCGCCAGGTAGCCGCCGTGCGAGAAGTACGCCACCACGAAGCCGACGACCAGGGCCCAGTGGGAGAATCGAACGAACGGATCCCACACCCGCATCAATACATCCGCTCGGGGTCCATGCCCGCGTAGAGCGACGCGACGTGCTCGGCGTACCCGTTGTAGTGGCGTGCCGGCTTCGAGAGGATGTCGCCGTCGCGCCGCTCGCGCAGGCCGCGTCCGAAGAGCGCGCTCTTGCCCTCCGGGTTCACGTTGCCCCAGAAGCTGTGGAGCTTCGGGTACCGCGTGTTCCAGATGGTCGCAGGCTGCTGCTCGGTGAGCCGCATGCGCACGATCGCCTTGGGGCTCTTGGTGCCGAACTTCCACGGCACGCGCACGGCGATGGGCGCACCCAGTCCTTTGG
>JAXDJK010000434.1:0-3880 GCA_034665665.1 Acidobacteriota bacterium | reverse complement strand
GAACGGTACGGCCGCGTCACGGACGTAGAGCGTGCGCACGAACGACTCCTGCACGATCGCTCCGGTGACCAGCTTCCTGCGCACCTGGTAGATGCCGGGTGCGAGCGGGCCCACGGCCGCCGTCACGATCAGCGTCTTGACCGTCGGTGGCCCGAGGGAACATTGCGGGGCGTGCGGCGCAACGACGGTGATGACGATGGTCTGGTCCGTCAGCGCGGCTGTGACCTGGTCGGGCTCGCACGCGTACGGCCAGCCCGGAATCGAGGCCTCGAGCGTCACGGTCTCGTTCGACCACGCCACCGGCGGGTCTACCACCGCATACGACGGCAACGCGAACACTGCAGCGACGACCAGCGACAGCATGAGTTTCATCGAACGCTCCGGCGGCCTGTCGCCGCAATAATAAAATGCGATGACAGCATACACGTCAGCAATGCCAGGCAAAGGGCGCTGCTTCATCAGATGATGGCCGTGAATCAACATCAGCCTGCCGAGTACGAGCGGCTGACGGACGCGGAGCGTCGGGAGCGCAGGCGTCTCGCCGGCGCTCGCAAATCATCCCCTGTTTTCAAGCCTGACAGGACAACTACGGATCGAACGCCCAATACGTCTTCGCCCCTCGTGCGATCCGGTGCATGCCAAAACGCTTCGCCGGCGGTCGGGCGTCCCGGATGAGGTTGAAGATGTCTTCGAGCACCGACCGGTTTTCGGCGTAGTAGAAGTGGCCCACAAGCTCTGTGTCCACCGCCGTAACGTCGACGGAGTCGATGCCGGCCAGGAGCAGAATGTCCTCGGCCAGGCCAGCGCGGGGTGCGTCGTTTTCGTGTTTCGAAAACTGGAGGGCGTGATCGCGCGAGGAGGCGTAGAGCGTCACTCGGCGACTCGTCTGGGCGACTGCCTGGGCGAGGCGAGCCATCACATCCGAATCGACATCGGGCGCGGTCAGGGCGATCTCTTGGAAGATCTTTTTGTTCACGACGTCCGGATCGGCCACGATCCCCGCCAGTGCCTGTGTCAGCACGCGGTTACCCATACTGTGCGCAATGAGGTGGATACGCACCGCTCCACTCTTGCGGACGAGCTCGAGGAGAAATGCCTGGAGGTGCCGGATAGAAGCGTCCGCTGCGCCGCGGTCGTTGCGATAGCCGGCTCTCGTCAACTTGCCGGCAGAAGGCCAGGTATAGGCGACGGGAACGCCGTCGAACTGCAGATCGTGTGCGATCTGCGCCGTCCGCCGCAAGGCGTTGGCGAATGTGACGTTGAAGCCGTGGATGAAGACGAGTACCTCGCGATTCGACTGGGCCGTCCGCTTGGTTAGCGTTTGATAAAACAGGTCGCGCGGCATAACCGAGGTATCGAGAAGCATCACGTGCCGGTTCGGATCCCAGCGCAGCTCGAGCTTGACGAGACGCGGTTCCTCGAGCTTGCCGGTGCTATGGACGCCGATGGGCGGGATGCTCACATCGGCAAACCCGTAGCGAAGCCGGTCGCCCTGGTCCGCGCCGAATACCGTGGACGCGCGGCTGTAGTCGCCGGTGAGGCCGCGGTTGGTGGCGTAGTAGACACGCACACGCGTACAGGCCCGACACACTGGAGCGCGTTCCGCGACGTCCAGCATGAAGCGGCGGCCCGAACGCCTGTACGACAACGACAATGTGGACAAATCAACTGCCGGAGGCGTTGGCGGGGTCGGAGGAACGATGACGGGCTCGGGAGAAGTCGTGACCGTCGCGGGTGGCGCCGGCGCCGGCGAGGGCGAGGGTGCGACGGACGGCATCTGCGCGTTTCCAGGCTTGGGCCGGGTTGCACACGCACCGCACATCAGTACAGCCACCACGGCTACCACCATGGACCGTTCACCCATCGCGCATCTCCCCCGCTGTCATGGGAGGGCCGCAATGGGCAAGTTTCCACACCCGTCCTCAGTCGTCGATGCGGTAGTTTGGCGCTTCCTTGGTGATGATCACGTCGTGGGCGTGCGACTCGCGGAGGCCGGCGGAGGTGATGCGCACGAACTGCGCTTTGGTGCGCAGGTCTTCGATGTTGGCGGAGCCGGTCAGGCCCATGCCGGAACGGAGGCCGCCCACGAGTTGCGGGATCATCGCCGAGATCGAGCCCTTGTACGGGACCTTCCCCTCGATTCCCTCGGGGACGAGCTTGCCCACTTCGTTCGTATCTTCCTGGAAGTAGCGGTCCTTCGAGCCCGACTGCATGGCCCCGATCGAGCCCATGCCGCGATACGCCTTGAACGTCCGGCCCTGGTAGAGGATGGTCTCGCCCGGCGCTTCGTCCGTACCGGCGAAGAGGGAGCCGATCATGACGCAGTGCGCGCCGGCCGCGAGGGCCTTGGTGATGTCGCCGGAGAACTTGATGCCGCCGTCGCTGATGACCGGCACGTCGAACTTCTCGGCCGCGCGGACGCAGTCGAGGATGGCCGTGACCTGGGGGACGCCGGCACCGGCTACCACGCGCGTGGTACAGATCGAGCCGGGGCCGATGCCCACCTTGAGCGCGTCCACGCCCAGCTGGCAGAGCTCCAGCGCGGCCTCGTAGGTGGCCACGTTGCCGGCGATGAGCGGCGTGTGCGGGAAGAGCTTGCGGAACTGGCGGACGGTGTCGATGACACCGGCGGAATGGGCGTGCGAGGAGTCGATGACCACCACGTCGACCTTGGCGTCGATGAGCGCGCGGGCGCGCTCGATGCCGTCCTTGCCGGAGCCGACCGCCGCGCCGACGCGCAGACGGCCGAGCGGATCCTTGGCGGCTTGCGGGTAGCGGCGGGCCTTCTGGATGTCCTTGACGGTGATCAGGCCCTTGAGGTCGCCGTTGGCGTCGACCACGAGCAGTTTCTCGATGCGGTGCTGGTGGAGGACTTCGCGGGCCTGCTCGAGCGTGGTGCCGACCGGCACGGTGACGAGGTTGTCCTTGGTCATCCGCTCGGAGATGGGGAGGTCGAAGCGGGTCTCGAAGCGGAGGTCGCGGTTGGTGAGGATGCCCACCAGCTTGCCGTTGGCGTCGGTGACCGGCACGCCGGAGATCTTGAACTTCTCCATCACCGCCAGCGCTTCATGGATGGCCTGCCAGGGGCGCATGGTCACGGGGTCGACGATCATCCCCGCTTCGGAGCGCTTCACCTTGTCGACTTCCTCAGCCTGGCGATCGGGGGGCATGTTCTTGTGGATGATGCCGAGGCCGCCGTGCTGGGCCATGGCGATGGCCAGGCGCGCTTCCGTGACCGTGTCCATGGCGGCGGAGATGATCGGGATGTTGAGGTAGATGTCGCGGGTGAGGCGGGTGGAGACGTCGACGAAGTTGGGGTGGAGGTCGGAGCGGGAGGGCTTGAGGAGAATGTCGTCGAAGGTCAGGGCGAGGGGGATCTCGGCGAACCGATCGGAAGGGAGCGGTTGTGGCCGCTCAACTTGATGGAGATCAATGCGTCCGATCACCGGGATTTCGTCGCGCAGCACTCGTTCGTCGCTCATGTCCGCCCCCTGAAGTGGAGTATAGAACGGACGTCATTGCACCGGAATTGCACGGTCGTTTCGCCGGAGAGGGTACGCCAGCCACCGGTATGCGTTTTACGATCGAAGAGAGACTCCTGACTGACGCCGCCGGCCGCCCCGCCGCCTCCCCGGGTGCGGTGTCGTTCCACGTCTACGACGCCGATACGGTGGACGACGCCGTGCGCCTCTACATCAATGATGCGGCTGGCGAGGTGATCGGCAACGTGCTCAAGTTCCCCGGCTTCCAGGCCGTGGCCACGGTACGCAAGCCCAGCGGGGTCTACACGCTGCAGTTCACGCCGGCCAGTCAGGCGTTTACCACGCCGCTCTGAGACAGTTGGCGGTTGACGGTTGGCAGTTGGCGGGGGGAACGCGGT
>JAXDJK010000433.1:0-3196 GCA_034665665.1 Acidobacteriota bacterium | reverse complement strand
GAAATTCTCGAGCTTCGTATCGAGCGTGGAGAGAGCCGTCAGGCTGAGCACACCGGCGCTGTCGGTGACCCATCGCTTCGGCGGCGGCGGGACCTCCAGCGCCAGTGCGGCGAACGCCGTGGCGAGGAGAAGAACGAGAGAAAGAAGGCGAAGAGGGCGCACGATGTGCGCCCTCAGAACTTGAAGTCGACGCTCGGAGCCTGTTGGCTACCCGCAACGCCCTTGAAGTACGCCTTCTTCTTGAAGCCGCTCATGCTCGCCACCAGGTTCGCGGGGAAGCGGAGCACGGCGGTGTTGAACGTCTGCACTTTCTCGTTGTAGCGCCCCCGCTCGACGGAGATACGGTTCTCCGTCCCTTCGAGCTGCGACTGCAGTTCGAGGAAGCCCTGGTTCGCCTTCAGGTCCGGATAGCGCTCCACGACCACGAGAAGGCGCGACAGCGCGTTGCTGAGCCCCTGCTGCGCGGCCGCGAACTGATCCATCTGCGCCTGATTGGTGGTCGTGCCGGCGGCAGCACCGGGAGGACCGGCCGGCGCCTGAACCTGACCGACTTTCGCACGGGCATTGACGACCGCTTCGAGCGTGGCCTTCTCGAAATTCGCCGCACCCTGAACGGTGCGCACGAGGTTCGGGATCAGGTCGAACCGGCGCTGGTACTGGCTCTCGACCTGGGCCCATTGCTGATCGACAGCCTGATCGAGCCCGACCAGGTTGTTGCGTGTGCTGACGAAGAAAATCCCGCCGATGATCAGTGCGAGGATGAGCGTACCGACACAGCCAAGTAAACCAAGGTTCCGCATGAAGAGCCCCTCCTTACAACGGGCGACTAATACTCTTCTTCTTCTTCCTCGGCTTCTTCTTCACGATCCGCGCCGGGAGCGAACTCTTCCTCTTCCTCACCCTCTACGGCAGGTGTGGCCTCGACGGCCGGCGTGAAATCGTCATCTTCCGCCGCTTCTTCGACGACGCGGGCACGTCCGCGTGCCGGCGTATAAAGCGGCGCCTCGTCGGCATCGCGCTGATCCGCGCCGCATTTCGGGCACGTTGGCACGGGCTTGCCGAGGTCATAGAACTTCGTGTGGCAGCTGTAGCAGGTGTATTTCTTTCCGAGCTCCGGCATCTGTGTTCGGATCCCCTTCCCAAAAGCGGCGACACGTTAACAAACAAGTGGAGGACAGGCAATGCTGCCTGTCCTCCGGGAAAAACAACAATCGTGATTTCTACTCGGATTTGGTGCGTGGCGTGGCTGCCGCGGCGCGTGTTCCGGCGTCCGCCGGCGGCGTGCTGCTGCCGCGGGCACCGGCTGCCATGATGGCCAGCTTCTGCGCTTCGGGGAAGAGCTCGAGAGCCTTCTCCACCTGCGCGTCACCCTGCAGACGATACGGATACGACGCGTCGAAACCGTACTTGGCCGCGACGATCTCCGCCTTCAGCGCGCGCTCGATGAAGTTCCGGTCCACCGGGTTCTTCATCGCATCGCGGATGTCCGGCTCCGGCGCCACGTCGGCCTCCGCGGCGTGGTGGATGAACTCCTCCATCATCACCGGCGTGACCGCCACGTCCTTCGTCAGATCCGGATGCTTGGCCGCGTAATCGACGGCGTAATTGAAGATCGCGCTGCGCACTTCGAGGAGCTGCGTCGTCCGCGCGAGCTGCGGCTGCTTGACCATGTAGTCGGGCGTGATGCCGCCGCCGCCGTAGACCACACGGCCTGTATCGGTCTTGAACTGCTTGCGCTGCGCGAGCGGCACTTCCGTACCGTTCTCGCTCTCATCGGCGACGTAGTAGTCGTAGAACGAGCTGTAATCGCGCTGGATGTTGCGGCCCGAAGGCGTGTAGTACTTGGAAGTCGTGAGCGCGAGGCCGGCGCCGTACTGGAGCGTGTAAACGCTCTGCACGAGGCCCTTGCCCCAGCTGGTCTCGCCGACGACGATGCCGCGGTCGTGATCCTGGATGGCGCCTGCCACGATCTCGGAAGCCGAGGCGCTGCCGCGATTCACCAGGACGACCACCGGGAGGTCGAACTTGTCATGCTTGCCCGGCGCCGTGTACTCCTGCGCCGAGTCGGCCGTACGGCCCTTCGTGTAGACGATCATCTGCCCCTTGTCGAGGAAGTGATCGGACACGCCGACGGCCGCGTCGAGCAGACCGCCCGGATTCATGCGGAGGTCGAGGATCATCTTCTGCATCCCCTCGGCCTGGAGCTTGTCGATGGCGTCGTCGAGCTCGCGCACCGTCGTGCCGGTGAAGTCCTTCATCCGCACGTAGCCGACGCCCGGACGGATCATCAGCACGTTGGAGATGGAGTTCGTCGGGATGGCGGCGCGGATGATCGTCAGCGGAATCGGCTCCTGCATGCCGACGCGCTTGATCTTGATGTGGACGGTGGTGCCTTTGGGGCCCTTGAGCTTCTTGACCACGTCATCGAGCGGGAGGTCTTCGGTCGACTCCCCTTCCACCTCGGAGATGACGTCGCCGGCGCGGACGCCGAGGCGCGCGGCCGGGGTGCCTTCGAGCGGCGTGATCACCGTGACCTGGTCATTGCGCTTGGTCACCAGGATGCCGAGGCCGTAGAACGTCCCCTTCTGGCGATCCTGCATGTCCGCGTACTCCTTCGGCTCGAGGAAGGAGGTGTGGGGATCGAGGGTGCGCAGCATGCCGTCGATCGAGGCGAACACAAACTTATCGGATTCGGTCGGTTCCGGCGCGTTGGCCGTCACCGCGGTGAGGAGGTCGGTGTACTCCTTCAGCCGCTTCTGCAACTCGCCGTTCTGCATTGGGGCGCCGAAGAGGCGGTTTCCGTAGAAGCCGCCGAACAGCGTCGCACTGGTGATGGCCACCAGCAACGTCAGCGAGAAGGTCCACTTGTCGGTCTTTTTCACTTTGGCCATAGCGTTTGTCGCGCCTCTCGGTTCGCGCTCGGGATACACTGTCCAAAGCGTAACGCGATTCTAGCAGCGGAGTATTCACCCCACCGCGGTGTTCACCCTGCTGTCACCTCTGAGGCCCATCCTTAAAATGTTCGGTTCGTTAGGCGTTCCCGAGATCCTGCTGATCTTCATCGTCGTTCTCATCGTCTTCGGTCCCCGCCGGATCCCGGAGATCGGCCGCATGCTCGGCAAAGCGCTGGGCGAGTTCCGGAAGGCCACGGACGACATCAAAAATACGATAGAGCGGGAAGTGCGCCTCGAAGAGC
>JAXDJK010000432.1:0-5059 GCA_034665665.1 Acidobacteriota bacterium | reverse complement strand
CTGCGCGATAGACCTGCCTCGGCGGTCTTCGACGAGCAGGATCGCATCGTCTCCCACGGCTTAATCGATCTGCTGGGCCAGTCTCAGAGCTCGATCTTCGAGGACCCGCACATCGAAGCCAAAGTCCGCCAGGGCGTGACCACCGAGGTCACGGGCGAAGGCAATTCCCCCGGCCCTGTCTCCGGTCCCCCGACTGAGAAGCGCCCCTGGAGCACGCTCGGCGAGTACCTCGACCTCATCGACCGCAAAGGCGCGGCCATCAACTTCGCCTTCTTCGTCGGTGCGTCCAATCCGCGCGAGCTGGTGATCGGCGACGTCAATCGCCCACCCACGACCGCCGAGCTGCACCAGATGGAAGGGATCGTCGACCAGGCCATGCGCGAAGGGGCCATCGGGCTCTCCACGTCGCTGATTTACGTGCCGGCCATGTACTCCACCACCGAGGAGATCATCGCGCTGGCCAAAGTCGCGGCGCGCTATCAGGGCACGTACTTCACCCACATGCGCGACGAGAGCGACCGCATCGACATGGGCCTCGACGAGGCGTTCCGCATCGGCCGCGAGGCGCACATCCCGGTCAACATCTGGCACCTCAAGATCGGCGGACGGACGAACTGGGGCCGCATGCCTCACGTGATCCAGCGCATCGAGGAAGCGAAAGCGTCCGGCCTCGACGTGGCCGCCAACGTCTATCCCTACATCGCCTCCGGCACCGGCCTCTCCACGCTCGCTCCCGACTGGGCCATGGAAGGCGGCTACGACGACTTCCGCAAGCGCCTCAACGATCCGGCCGACCGGGCCCGCATCGCCGAAACGCTCCGCGCGCAGGTGGCCAAGCGCAACCCGCGCGGCATCTTCGTCTCCTACATCTTCAACCGCGCCCTCGCGCAGTACGAAAAGAAGTTCATCGAAGACATCGCCACGCAGATGAACCTGCCGCCGGAAGAAGCGCTGATGCGCCTCTTTGCGGAGAGCGAGTACAGCCCGCGGGTGATCTTCTTCTCCATGAACGAGGACGACGTGCAGTACGCGCTCAAGCAACCGTGGGTCTCGGCCGGTGCCGATTCGGGCGCGCCGCCGCCGAGCGCCCGCGAGACCAACGCCGCCTCGCATCCTCGTGGCTACGGCACGTTCCCGCGCATCGTCGGCCACTACGTGCGGGACGTGAAGCTCTTCACGCTCGAGGAGGCGGTCCGCAAGCTCACCTCGCAGGCCGCGCTGCGCGTCGGCTTCCACGACCGCGGCATCGTCCGCGAAGGGATGAAGGCGGACCTGATCGTCTTCGATCCCGCCACCATCATCGACCGCTCCACGTTCGAAGACCCGCACCACTTCTCCGAGGGCGTCACCGACGTGATCGTGAACGGCGTGCCCGTGCTGCGCGCCGGCACGATCACCAGCGCGCTGCCGGGCAAGACCATTCGAGGAAAGGGATACGTGAAGAAATGAGTGTGATGCAGGAACGGAAGTCCGGTGAGCTCGTCCGCACGGTCGGTTTCTGGGGCCTCGTGGCGATGTGCATCAATGCCGTCGTCGGTTCGGGGGTGTTCCTCCTCCCGGCCGAGTCGTACAAGCTGCTCGGGCCGTTCTCGCTCTGGGCGCCGCTGCTGTTCGCGCTGCCCGTATTCATCCTCGTGCTCTGCTTCGCCGAGGCCGCCAGCCACTTCTCCGAGCCCGGCGGCGCGTATCTCTACACGAAGACCGCATTCGGCGATTTCGTCGGCTTCGAGACCGGCTGGATGAACTGGATCGCGCGCGTGACCTCCCTCGCCTCGCTCGCGAACGGCTTCGTGCTGGCCCTCGGGCTGCTCTTCCCCGCGGTCAAGCTCGGCGGACAACGTGTGGCCGTGATCGTGGCCATGATCGTGATCCTGGCGGTGATCCACTTCCTCGGCGTGAAGTACGGCGCCGCATCCATCTATGTATTCACCTGGGGGAAGCTGATCCCTCTGGTCGGCTTCATCGTCATCGCACTGGTAGCCTGGAAGCACAACCCGATCCCCGGCTCGTTTGCCATCCCCGGCCCCGGAACGGACTGGAGCGGCGCCGCGCTGCTGCTGCTGTTCGCCTACGCCGGCTTCGAGAACCTCGGCGTGCCCGCGGGCGAGTTCAAGAACCCGCGCCGCGACCTGCCGCTGGCGCTGCTGGCCGGCATCCTGGCCATCGCCGCGGTGTACGTGCTCGCGCAGTTCGGCGCCATGTCGGCGCTCCCCGATCTGTCGAAGACCGACACGCCGATCCAATCCGCCGCGCAGGCGCTCATCGGCCCCGTCGGCGCGTTCATCGTCACGCTGGGCGCGCTGCTGTCGATGGCCGGCACGAACTCCGGGACGATGCTGGAAGGCTCGCGCATGCTCTACGCGCTCTCCCTCGACCGGCGCATGGGTCCGATCTCGTACGTCCATCCGCGCTTCCACACGCCCAGCCTGGCGATCGTCATCCACGCCGCTGTCGCACTGGTGCTGGCGCTGCAAGGCTCGTTCGTCAAGCTGGCCATGCTCTCCGCCGTAGCCCGCCTGACCACCTACCTCTTCACCTGCGCCGCCATCCCCCGCCTCCGCAAACTCAGCCAGAACAGCGACGGCTTCCGCACGCCCGGCCTGGTCATCCCCATCCTCGGCGTCCTGATCTCGCTATCGCTGTTCTTCTTCCGCCTCAGCCGCGAGAACCTCATCGCCGCGGGGATCGCCTTGGTGGCTGGGGCGATCGTGTACCTCATCTCGAAACCACCGAAGGCGCAAATTTCAACCTAACCGGCGCAAGCATTACGCGAAGCGTTTGGAGTGCGGCGCTTTCCCGCCGCTCTTGTATAGCCACGAGCAGTGCACGTCGCCCTACGCAGCATTATGGCGAGTGCCACCGGCAGCGCTCGTGGCTGTACAAGAGCGGCGGGAAAGCGCCGCACTCCAAACGCTTCGCGTAGTCCTTTCGCGGTTTAGGCCAAAGCTTCAGAACATCCAGCGGCAGATCAGCACCGCGGCCACTGCGGCCACGACGTCCCCGATCAGCGCGGCCGGCACGGCGTGCCGCGTGCGCTTGATGCTCACCGCGCCGAAGTACACGGCCAGCACGAAGAAGGTCGTCTCCGAGCTCCCGTACATCGTGGCGGCCGTGCGGCCGAGGAGCGAGTCGGGGCCGTGTGTCTTGATCAGGTCCGTCGTGATGGCCAGCGAGCCGCTGCCGGTGAGGGTACGCAGCACCGCCAGCGGGAAGACCTCGGCTGGGAAGCCGATGGCACTCAGGGCCGGGCTGATGGCGCGCGTGAGCAGGTCCATCGCCCCGGAGCCGCGGAACATGCCGATGGCCACCAGCATCCCCACGAGGAACGGGATGATCTTCACCGCCACCTCGAAGCCTTCCTTCGCGCCGTCCACGAAGACGTCGTACACCTTCACCTTGCGGATCAGGCCGATCAGCGGGATGCCGACCAGCAGCACCGGGATGGCCCAGAGCGAGATTGCCGCGAGCGTCTCGCGGATCACCGGTAGAACCTCTGCAGCACTTTCGCCGCGATCACGGCCGCCACGGTGCCGATGAACGTCGCACCGATCGACGTGGCGATGATCGCGGTCGGGTTTATGGAGCCAGCCGCGGCCAGCACGCCGATCATCGTGGCCGGGATCAGCTGCACGCCCGAGGTGTTGAGCGCCATGAGCGTCACCTGCGAGTTCGTGGCCGTCTCCTTGTCGGGATTCAGCTCCTGCAACTCCTCCATTGCCTTGATGCCGAGGGGCGTGGCGGCGTTGTTCAGCCCGAGCATGTTCGCCGCCAGCGAGAGCACGATCGTGCCTGCCGCGGGGTGATCGGCCGGCACTTCGGGGAAGATCAGGCGCATCACCGGCCGCAGCAGACGGCCGAGCAGCGACACCAGCCCCGCCTTCTCCGCGACACGCATGATCCCGAGCCAGAGCGTCATGATCCCGACCAGGCCGATCGCGATCTCCACCGCCGTCTTGGCCGAGTCGATGGCCCCTTTCGTCACTGCTTCCGCTGTGCCGAGGAACGCCGCGACCACGAAGGCGATCGCCATGAGCGCGAACCAGATGTAGTTCAGCATGAGGCGGGATGGTAGCAGCGGAGGCCGCTCGGCACGACCACCAGTTCTGCCCGTGCAGAATCCACACGCTTGTTTGAAATCTGGACGCTTATCGGTTCCACGTCACTGCCCGCAAATTCACCTAAATAGCTACGGCTTCAGCGACATAGCGCGCGTTCCCGCTCGTGGTCCTGCCCTTGCCCTAAGGAGACGCGGGTCCACCAACCGAAATGAACCGTTCCCGACATCCAATGCGCGCCCTCTACCGCGCCGTCCACCTCGGCCAGCGCGTCCTGCGCGGCGCGGCAGTCGAACGGCAGCGAGAGAGCGACCTGACGGAGCTGCGGCGCCTCAACCGCATCTTCGAGAATGCCCTCGGCGGCTTCGCGACCGTCGACATGGACGGCCGCTATCGCTACGTGAACACCGCGTACGCCGCGGTTCTCGGTGCGAAGCCGGAACAGCTCCTCGGCAACGTGGCCGGCGCCGCGGTGTATGCGGGCGACGAAGCCCTGTACGCGTGGGTCACCGCCGAAGTGGCGCGCACCGGCCGTGGCGAAGCCGAGCTGCGCATCGTCCGGAACGACAAAACGCTCGCCTGCGTCCGGGCCGTCTTCGTCGACGGCGACGGCGAGCGCTACATCTTCACCAAAGACATCACCGCCGAGAAAGAAGCGGTGCAGGCCAGGCGGGCGGTGGAAGAGCGGCTGGTGCGCCACAACGAGATGATCCTCGGCTCGATCGCCGAAGGCATCTTCGGCGTCGATCGCGACGGACGGGTGACCTTCATCAACGAGTCGGGAGCCGCACTCCTCGGCTGGAAGGCTGCCGAGATGATCGGCCAGGAGTTCCACCCGCTCGTCCACCACTCGCACGAAGACGGCTCCCCGTATCCCTGGACCGACTGCCCGTCACGCCTGGCGCTCTCCCACGGCGCGTCGCCGACCTACACCACCAACAACGAATACTTCTGGCGTAAGGACGGAACGGGTGTGGCCGTCGAATACGCGAGCCGTCCGATGC
>JAXDJK010000431.1:0-3494 GCA_034665665.1 Acidobacteriota bacterium | reverse complement strand
AGGAACCCGAGGAACTCCGAGGAACTGCCTCTGATGTAAACTTCCTCCCTCAACGACAGCACGGAGGTAACCCGATGGATCCGATCCAGTCCCTCGACGCCCGAATCGCGTCACGCCGGCTTCTCGATCATCCTTTCTACCAGCGCTGGACCACCGGCGAGCTCACCCGCGACGAGCTCCGCGACTACGCCAACCAGTACTTCCACTACGCCCTGGCCTTCCCCACCTTCCTCAGCGCGATGCACCAGAAGTCCGACGACATCGCCATCCGGCAGCTGCTGCTGGAGAACCTGATCGAGGAGGAGCGCGGCCCGGAGAATCATCCCGAGCTCTGGCTCCGCTTCTGCGAGGCCCTCGGGCTGGATCGCGAGGTCGTCAAAGCCGGCACGCCCAACGACGCCACCCGCACCCTCATCGATACGATGAAAGCCCACGCCCGCGATGGCGCGCTGCACGAAGGCCTGGCCGCCCTCTACGCCTATGAATCCCAGATCCCCGGCGTGGCCTCGGCCAAGATCGACGGCCTGGCCAAGTGGTACGACATCACCGCCGCCCACGACGTGATGTTCTTCTCCGTCCACCAGGAAGCGGACGTCGTCCACTCCGAGACCTCCCGCCAGCTGCTGCGCAGCCTCTGTGCGACGTCCGGCAGCACGGCCGAGGCCGAAGCGGCCACGCAGAGCACGCTGGAAGCGCTGTATGGCTTCCTCGATAGCGTGACCGCGGGCCACTGCGCCATGGTGAACTAAACCAGTTAGCGGTTGGCGGTTGTCAGTTGGCGGTTCGAACACGCCGGCTTTAACCGCCAACCGCCAACTGCCAACCGTCAACCCGCCCCTCCCCACGTTCACGAATAATTTCCACGCCCGCTGCACACCCGAACCCATACTGCCCCATGCCCCGCTTGCGAGCCGCGGTATTGATGGCGGTCGTGCTCCTCGCGCCATTTGCGTTCGCGCAGAAACGGCGCGCAGCGACGCCGCCCGTCCTCGACGCCCACAGCGTCGCCGGCTGGCTCGACCTCAACGCCAAACGCCTCGTGGCCGTCGAGCCCTATCCCTTCACCTACGACCTCGAATCCTTCGGCCGCCTGACCGGCGAGGCCACCATGGTGGCCCTCGGCGATGACACCCACGGCACGCACGAGTTCTTCACCGTCAAGCACCGGCTCATCGATTACCTCGTGCGCGACAAAGGCTTCGACGTGGTGGCCTTCGAAGCGCCGTTCGCCATCTTCAACCGGCTCAACGCCTGGGTGCAGGGTGGCGCGGGCGATCCCCAGGTCATCCTCGGCGAAGCCGACCGCCTCGGCTACTACTTCTGGTACACCGAGGAGATCCTCGACCTTGCGCGATCCATGCGCGAGTACAACCTTCATCGGGGCAGCAAGCCGGCCATTGAGATCGCCGGATTTGATGTTTTTGGTTACCTCGACGAAGCACAGGAAGTCATCGAATACCTCCGCGCCGTCGATCCCGCCGCCGCCGTCCAGGCCGAGACCACCTACGCCTGCCTGACCGTCTCCGCCAGCACCACCTGCGAGGCCGACGTGAAGCGCTTCCACGAACAGCTGGCAGCGCGTCGCGACGAGCTCGTGCCCCTCAGCTCCGTCCGCGCCTACGCCGACGCCCTGCAGTCCGCGCGCATCGTCACCCAGCGCTACAACGGTTTCGCCGGCGAGGGACGCGACACCTCCATGGCCGAGAACGCACTCTGGCTCCAGCAGAACCGCGGCACGAGCCACAAGATCGTGCTCTGGGCGCACCAGGAGCACCTCGGCGAGACGAAGACCAAGGCCGCCCCGAAGCCGATGGGCAAGCAACTCACCGCCGCCCTCGGCGACGCGAACTACTTCGTCGTCGGCACGCTGGCTGGTGGCGGTACGTTCCTGCAGTGGACCTACCCCCCGAACGAGCCGGCCGGCCACCTCGGCACCGGCACCTTCCGCGACGCGCCGGCCGAGTCCTACGAAGCGCGGTTCGCCGAAGCCGGCGCGCCGGCCCTGCTGATCCCGCTGGAAGGCACACTCCCCGCCTGGCTCACGGAAGCACTCTCCTTCCGCTGGGCCGGCAGCGCCCCCGTGGACAACAAGCCCGACCTCGTGCAGAAAGAATCGCTGCCTGCCAAGTTCGACGCCATCATCTATGTGGCAGTGACGACGCCTGCGCGGTCGCTGCCGCACTGATCGCTTCGCTCTTCGCGTCGGAGCGCCGCCGCTCCGGCCAGCCGCGCTGCTTCACCTCTTCGTACGTCATCAGCGCCCCGGCGTAGTAATCGCGCAGCAGCAGTTGCTCCGGGTTCCAGCGCCACGCGTCTTCGAGCGACGGCATGCGTTCATCGTCGTCGAACAGATCCGTGCGGAAGCGCTCCGCCGGCTCGATCAGGTGCCGCAGCTCCAGGATCTGCCGCGCCGCCTTCCACAGATCCGCCGGCGTCTTCTCCCGCAGCAGCCAGACCCGATCCCGCAGCGCCTCGCGCTCGCGTGCGATCAGCGTGACGATCTCGCTCTCGCTCAGCGACTCCGCGTCGCGGAACACCCGCGCCACCAGCGTCACCGGCGTGACCGGGAACGCGCCCGAGATCTCGCTCATCACCAGGTCCGCCAATCGCTGCAGCTCCGGCTTGCGCGTCTCGAACGCCTCCGCGATCGCCGACGGATGCTGGCGGATGAAGTCGTCCACCGAGATCGGCTCACCGAATGAAACGATCGCGTAGCCGTAGCGCTTGAACCGCTTGAACACCCCGCGCCAGAAGCTCTTGAAGACGTAATCGAACGTGGTGGCCAGCTTCTCGCCCTTCGTCGAACGCTCTTCCTTCCCCACCAGCTCCTCGGTGAGGTTGCGGTCTTCCAGCACGCGGTCGTAATTGACCGCCGTCGGAATCAGATACAGCGGCGACTGGAACTCCGCATCGCGCTTCGACGTGACCAGGTAATCGAGCATCCCCAGCTTCGGCTTCTGGAACGCGCCGTCGCGTGTCAATCCGCCCTCGATGAAGATCCCCTGCGTCACGCCGTGCCGGGTGATGGTCTGGACGAACTTGGAGAGGATGGTGTGGTACAGCGGCTCGCGATACCGCCGCCGCACAAAGTACCCGCCGAACCACTTGAAGACGTGATTGAGCGGCCACACCCGCGCCCACTCGCCGATGGCGTAAGAGAGGGAGATGAACTTGAACAGCATGTGCGCGACCAGCACGTAGTCGGCGTTCGAGCGGTGGTTGATCACGTACACCACCGTGGCCCCGCGCGCGGCCCGCTCGTTGAACTCGTGCAGCGGCTTGTGCTCCACCACGACGCGATAGAGGAAGTGCATGATCGCCCGCGCGATCGGCGCGCCGACGCGGTAGTAGGCGAGCAGGTTGAACTTCGGGACGATCTCGGCGAGGTAGATCTTCGCCTGCCGCTTGGCCTGCTCGATCGACACGTGGTGGTCGCGCGCGTACGCCTGCACGGCCTGGACGATCTCGCGGCTGCCGAAGACCTCCAGCTCGAT
>JAXDJK010000430.1:0-3809 GCA_034665665.1 Acidobacteriota bacterium | reverse complement strand
TGTAATTACGAGAGATTCGTCCCGGCTGCAATCAACGCCCTGGTACTGGCGTGAGCTCCGTCTGGTAGCGGAGCCGTGCGGTCGAGCGAAACAGGCCCTCGAAAGGAATCGATATGAAATCGCTGATTGCCTTCCTGACGCTCTTCCTCCTTCCCTTGACCGCGTCCGCACAGTGGCAGCCCACCGGTGCCACGACCGGGCCGATTTACTACAACGGCGGCAACGTCGGCATTGGTACGGCCACGCCCACCGCGCCGCTGCACGTCGTCGGCACGTCGCTCTTCACCAGCCCGGTCACCATCGGCAAGCAGATCATCGGTATGCCGTGGACCAACGTGTCGGCGCCCCCCGCCGGCTACATCAAGCTGGTCACGCCGATCGTCGCCACCGAGTCGAACATGTTCCACATCGCCATCCGCGGCTATCTGAACCAGCCGGGTCAGCCGTTCGAGATCCGTTGCGCTGGTTACGCGTACACCGTCTCCGGACTGATCAGCAACTCCTGCATGACCTCCGGGATCAGCCTGCCCGTGGTCATTGCCTCGGAAGTCCGTACGGGCGGCGCGAACGTGGTGGTGATCCGCATCGGCACGCCGACCACCAGCTGGTACTACACGCACTTCACGGCGGAGTACGTCGGCTGGAACGCGAAGAACGCCTCCGACTTCGTCTGGGCACTCGGTGAGACCACGCCGGCCCTGACCGGGAACACGAACAACGTGATTGAAGACGACGCGGGCGGCACGCTGGCCGTCGGCGCGACCGGCACGGCCGCGGCCACGACGAAGCTCACCGTCAACGGCGCCACGCAGATGAATGGGAACGCATCCGTGACCGGCGACCTGGTCGTCACCGGGACGGTCAGCGGCGCCCGCGTGTTCAATGCCACGTATCAGGACATCGCGGAATGGGTTCCGGCCACCGAGGACATGCTGCCCGGGACCGTGGTCGTGCTGAATCCCGACAAAGCGAACCAGGTGATGCCGTCGTCGCGGCCGTACGACACGATGGTGGCGGGCGTGGTCTCCGCGCAGCCGGGCGTGGTGCTCGGCGTGAGCGACGCCGCGAAAGAGCAGATCGCCACGATGGGCCGCGTGAAGGTGCGCGTCGACGCCACGGCCGGCGCCATCCGCATCGGCGACATCCTCGTGACCGGCAGCAAGCCCGGCACGGCCATGAAGTCGCAGCCGGTGAACGTAAGCGGCATCGCCATGCACCGGCCCGGCACCGTGGTCGGGAAAGCGCTGGAAAACCTCCCGTCCGGTGAGGGCGAGATCCTCGTGCTGCTCAGCCTTCAGTAGGGAAGGGGACGCCATGAGACGGATATCCCGACTGCTCATTCTCGGTCTATGTCTCGCGCTCGGCGCGAGCCTGGCCGCCGCGCCGAAAGCGAAGCGCGGTTTCGTCAAGATCCTCGTGCAGCACGGCTCGCAGACGTCCGCTCCCGACCAGCTCCTGGTCGGCATCGCGGGTGAAGTCGTGCAGCGCTACGAGACGTACACCATCGTGCAAGTGGAAGAAAAAGAGGTGAAGGGCTTCGTCAAGCGCGCGGCCCTGCAGGGAGTGGAGATCCAGACCGCCGATCACTTCGACCGCATCTACCTGCCGAACGCCATGGCGGACGCGCGGACCGGAGCGGGGAGTGGCCGTACGCACGCGAAGGGAAGGGCCGGACTGTACGTGGTGCAGTTCGCCGGCCCCATCCTCGAGGAGTGGCAGAACGCCGTCGTGGCCGCCGGCGCCAAGGTCTTCACCTACGTGCAGTTCAACAGCCTGATCATCGCCGCCGACGACAAGGTGGCGGCCAACGTGGCCGCACTGCCGTACGTGCAGTACTTCGATGTCTTCGGTGCGGCGATGAAGGACCAGCGCGCGTCGCGGACGCCGGGGCAGACCAGCGAGTACGTCGTGCATTTCGCGGACGTTCCGGGCGTCGAAGCCGATCTCCGGACGGTCGCGAACTGGGGCAGCTCGTTCAGCGAGCCGTGGCGGGGCATCGCCAATGAACTGCGGGTGTCGGTCCGTCTCGACGGCGCACGCGTCGATCAGGTGCTCGCGTTGCCACTGGTGGTGGGGATCTCCTCGCCGCTGCAGGCCACCTTGTCGGACGAGCGCGTGGCCGCCGGATCGGCCGGCCTGATCATGCCGGTCAGCGGTCAGCCGCGGAACAACCCGCATTACAAAGACTGGCTCTCGTCGGTCTGTTCGTACTGCACGTCGCTGCAAGCGGAAAACTTCTGGGTCGGCCTGGCCGACACGGGCGTCAACGGCGGCAGCGGTGCGGGCGCGCCTCAGCATCCCGATCTTCCGGCCAGCCGCATCCGCTGGGGGATGAACTACAACAGCCCGTCGAACTGGTATTACAGCTCCACTCTGGCTGACAAGTACGGTCACGGCTCCGCCGTGGCGGGCGTGATCGCCGGCAACCCGGCCACGACCGGGCAGACGGACCCGGGCGGTTTCTATTACGGTACCGGTATCGCGCCGTCTGCCGGCATCTTCATTACCGGCATCGACGCCACGGCCGGCTACGGCGTGGCCGCCGCTCCGGGCACGCTCATCGCCGACGCGGCCACGAATGGCGTGTGGGTACAGAACCATTCGTACAACCGCTACACGCGCAGTGCCGTGAGCGGCGTATGCGGAGAGTTCTACGACGGCCTCTACGAGTCGATGGCTCAGGAATTCGATCAGGCCGTGATCCAGTACGGGGTGACGATCACGACCTCTACGGGCAATCGGGACCAGCAACCGCCGCATCCGTCGGGCTGCGGGTATCCGTTCATCATCGATCCGCTGACGCTTCCCCCGGCGACGGCCAAGAACGTCATCTCCATGGGCGGCGCCGAGAACGTGCGCGACGTCTCCTGGAGTTGCCACGGCTCTCTCTCCACCGACTTTTGCGACGTCATGGAAAACAGCAAGAGAAGCACGCGCTACAACGGCTGGGCGAGCTTTTCGAGCAAGTGGTACATCAAGCCCGACCTCTTCGCGCCCGCGTCGAACGTGGCCATCGATCAGTCGACGATGTGGAGCACCCCGCCGAACTTCTGTACTTCCTCAGGCAGTGGTGCCGTACCACTCGGTACGGGTGGTCTCTACGTCGGCGCGACCGGTACGAGCTTCGCCGCGCCCGCGGCCGCCGGTGCGGCCATCCTGGCCAGCCGGCGTTATGCCGAAACGGTGCGGGGCTCAGGAGCTCCCTCCCCGAGCGCGGCCAAGCCGTCGCTCGTGAAGGCCATGCTCATCGCCGGTGCGAAGAGCATGTACCGCTCGCCCTACGATCCGGGCCTCGACAACCCGTCGGGTAATTACCTCGAGGCCGGACCGAACTCGATCCAGGGCTTCGGCCGGTTGGCACTCGACCAGGTCCTCAGCCAGTATCCGGCGCGCGTTTATGTGAACGAGAGCGCCAGTCTCACCAGCGTCAGCGGCGTGTGGTCGCAGACATACAAGGTCCACGATCCGAGCCTGCCGGTGAAGGTCGTGCTGGTCTGGACCGATCCGGCGGGCATGCCGCCGAGTGACCAGGGCACGCCGCTGATCAACGATCTCGATCTCTTCGTCGAGACGGGTTCGCCCTGTTCGACCCGGTACCTCGGCAATGATCTGCAGTGGCAGGACGAGACCCATGAAGAAGTGGCCTCGATCCACGATTGCACGGCCACGTCACTCGATCACGCCAACAACGTCGAGCTGGTCAAGTTCTGGGCCCCGGCAGGCGTCACGCAGTTCACGGTACGCGTGCGGGCCACCACCGGAAGCATGACCAGCGGTACGCCGCAGAAGTTCTCGGTCGTGATCTACAA
>JAXDJK010000429.1:0-3353 GCA_034665665.1 Acidobacteriota bacterium | reverse complement strand
GCGAACGACACGATGATGGCCATCGGGCTGACCACGATCGGCCATTTCGCGAACTTGCCGATCATCTTGGCTACGCCGATCCCGAACAGCACGCCGATGAGGCCCCCCAGCACCGAGAGCGTGATGGCCTCGAAGAGGAACTGCAGCAGGACGTGGCGTCCGCGTGCGCCGATGGCCATGCGGATGCCGATCTCGCGGGTGCGCTCGGTAACGCTCACCAGCATGATGTTCATGATCCCGATGCCGCCGACGAACAGCGAGACGATGGCGATGCCGAGGAGCAGGTTGCGCATCAGGCTGACCTGCTGCTGATTGGCTTTGGCCATCTCCTCCTGCGAGCGGAGCATGAAATCGGCGTCGCCGCCGGGCGGGATGCGGTGGCGCTGGCGGAGCAGCGCGTCGATCTGGTCCATCGCGTCCGTCACGTCTTCTGCCGAGGCCGCGGAGGCGATGAGCATGCCCAGACGGTTCTGCCCCATCAGGCGCTTCATCACCGTCGTGTAGGGCGCGACCACCATGTCGTCCTGGTCGCTGCCCATCATCGAGCCGCCCTTCTTCTCCAGTACGCCCACGACCCGGAACGGCACGTTCTTGATCCGCACGATCGAGCCGACCGCGTCGCCGTTCGGGAAGAGGTTGTCGGCCACGGTCGTCCCCAGCACCACCACCTTCGCGCCCGAACGGACGTCGCTGTCGGTGAAGAAGCCGCCCTCGCTGACGTTCCAGGCCCGGATGAACGGCCAGTCGATGCCCACGCCCATGACCTGCGACGACCAGTTCATCTCACCCGCCACCATCTGGCCGGCGGTGCGGATGTTCGGCGAGACATACGCCACGGCCGGGCACTCACGGCGGATCGCTTCGGCATCTTCCTCGGTGATGTTGGACGACCCGGTGAAGATGCGCGCGCCGCCCTGGGTCGAGGCCCCGGGCATGATCATGATGAAGTTCGAGCCGAGGGAGTTGATCATCTCCGACACCGACTGCGCCACGCCCGCGCCGATGGCTACGGAGACGATCACGCAGGCCACGCCGATGACGACGCCGAGCGCCGTCAGCAGCGACCGCAGCTTGTTGCGCGCGATCGACTTGAGGCCGACGACGGTGATGTTGCCGAGACGCGTGATCGAGTTGCGCATGATTTCTCCCGTGGACTATCTCTTCACGGGCGCGACCGGCGCTTCGATGCCGCGCCGCTCCACCCGTAACTGGTTGACACGCTCGTCGCTCTGGATGCAGCCGTCGCGGACGAGCACGACACGCTTTGCGTGCCGGGCAATGTCGGGCTCGTGCGTGATCAGCACGACTGTCTTTCCGTCGTCATTGAGGTCCTGGAAGATCCCCATGATCTCCTCGGACGTCCGCGAATCGAGGTTCCCGGTGGGCTCGTCCGCGAGGAGGATGGCCGGATTCGTCACCAGCGCCCGGGCGATGGCCACGCGCTGCTGCTGCCCGCCGGAGAGCTGCGAGGGATGGTTCTGCTCGCGCCCCTGCAGGCCGACGCGCTGCAGCGCCTCGCGGCCCGCGGCGTGGCGCTGGTCCTTCGTCAAGCCGAGGTCACCGTAGAGCAGCGGCAGCTCGACGTTCTCCAGCGCCGTCGTGCGCGAGAGCAGGTTGAAGCTCTGGAAGACGAACCCTATCTTCGCGTTGCGGATGATGGCGCGATCGTCGCGGCTCAGCTGCGACACGTCGGCGCCGTCGAGCACATACGTCCCGCGGGTGGGGCGGTCGAGGCAGCCGATGATGTTCATGAGCGTCGACTTGCCGGAGCCCGAGGGGCCCATGATGGCCACGAAGTCGCCGGTGTCGACCAGCAGGTCCACGCCGTCCAGCGCGCGAACTTCCACCTCGCCAAGCGTGTAGATCTTGACGAGGCTCTTGATCTCGATGACCGGCGCCACGCTACCTCCGGCCCCCGCTGCGCTGACCGCCGCCCGGGCCGCCGCCCTGGCCGCCCATCGGCGGAGGACCTTCGACCTTCGAGGTAGCCATGCCGACGATCACGTCGTCGCCCGCCTTGAGCCCGCCGGAGACGACCTGCGTGAAGCGCCCGTCCGAGATCCCGGTGCGGATCTCGACCGGCTTGAGCTTCTTGTCGGGGCCGAGGATGTAGACGGTCTGCATCTTCGCCGCGGCACCGCCGCGCCGGCCGTTGGGCATCTGGTTGGCCGCGCCGCCGAGACCGCCCGCGCCGCCGCTGCGTGCCGCGCGCTGTACGGCATCACCGCCACTGCCGCTGCCGCCGCGCGCTTCGCCCTCGGCGGGCTGCGGCTTGAAGCGGAGCGCGGCGTTCGGCACGCGCAGCACGTCCGGCACGCTGGCCACGTCGATCAGCACGTTCGCGGTCATCTTCGGACGCAGCCGTCCCTCGGGGTTCGACACCTCGAGGATGACCGGGTAGGTGACGACGTTCTGGTTCACCTGCGCGTTGAAGCGGATCTGCGCGATCCGGCCGCGGAACTCGTCGTCCGGAAAGGCGTCGACGGTGAAGCGCGCCACCTGGTCGACCTTGATCCGGCCGATGTCGGACTGATCGACGTCCGCCTGCACCTGCATCTTGGTGAGGTCCTGGGCGATCTGGAAGAGGGTCGGCGCCTGGAACGATGCGGCCACGGTCTGGCCGACGTCGTACTGCTTGTCGACCACCATGCCGTCGATGGGGGAGGAGATCTTCGTGTAGCTCAGGTTCGTCTGCGCCTGGCTCAAAGCCGCCTGCGCCTGCGACAGCTGCGCGCGGGCGGAGTCGTACTGCGCCTTGGCAGCGTCGACCTCGGCCTGGGCGGTCAGCCCCGCTTCCAGCAGACGGCGCTGGCGGTCGTACTTCAGGCGCGTGTCCTCGATGCCCACCTGGGCCCGGGTGACGTCGGCGCGACGCTGCTCGACCTGGGCCTGGAAGGGCGTGGGATCGAGCTCCGCCAGGAGCTGGCCCTTCTTGACCTCGCTGTTGAAGTCGGCGTACAGCCGGAAGATCACGCCCGAGACCTGACTACCGACCTGCACGGTGGTCACGGCCGAGAGTGTGCCGGTGGCCGTGACGGTCATCGTCACCGTCCCGCGCTCCGCTTTCTCGGTTTTGTACTGGTTGTCTTTGCTCCCGCTGCCCTTGCAGGCGGCGATGAGGAGCAGGAGGAGGAATGTAGTGGTGGTTTTGCGCATCACGGTGGTCGAAGCCCTTCTCTCTACGCCCGGGAGGCCCCGGGTGTTGAAACGACGCGAGAGTGTATCGCGCCGCCCAGGGAGAAACGTCGGGATGGGACGAAAGGTTCCGGGGAGACGTGAAGCGGTTCGAGAAAGGTGGAGCGGTTCCTCGGAGTTCCTCGGAGTTCCGCGGGTTCCTCGGCAGTATTTCGGTT
>JAXDJK010000428.1:0-2947 GCA_034665665.1 Acidobacteriota bacterium | reverse complement strand
GCGCCACCGAGCACCCCCGCGCAACTCCGAGGAACTCCGAGGAACTGCCTCTTACAACACGATGAAATCGAGGTTCCCGTACGACCGCATCTGCCGGACCACGGCGTGGCCGGAGGGGTTGTCGTCGGTGTTGTAGGCGGAGTTGCCTTCGATGGTGCGGACGAACTTGGGCAGGGCCTGGGTGACGACGCCGGTGTGGTGCCAGCGATCACGGCGGCCGCTGTGGCGGAGGAGCATCAGGCTTCCGGTAGGGATTTTGGTGAGGTCGCGCATGGCGCGCTCGCCGGTGATGAGGCGCTGCTCGCGAATCGCTTCCTCGCCGAGGCGGGTGCAGTTCGTGTGGTAATCAATCGGAGGCGAAGTCTCGAGTGAGGAGGCAGCCTGGGCGATCATGGTGCTGGCAAAGCCGGCGCACCAGGCGTCGACACCCTGCGGCAGATGCGGCGTGCGCGGGCGCTGGTCGCCGTGCAGGTAGAGGCGCACCCACGGCCCGCGATTCTGTCCGCCCACTTCGCGGGCGTGGTTGCGGAGGTGCTGGAGCGCGACCGCCGCGACCATCTGTCCGAACGCCGCGCCGGCGGGCGGCTCGATGCGCCGCAACGCCTCGCCCATCGGGCGCGTCAGGAGGGCGAACGTCTGCGGGTCGACTTCGCCGGTGACGGGGAGCACGCCGGTTGAGCCCTGGAAGTCTTTGACGGCCTGCTCGGTGGCGTGGCCGAAGCGGCCGTCGATCATGACGCCGAACTCGTTGAGGCAGAGCCACTCCTGGACGAGGGTGACCTGGTCGCCGCGCCCGCCGCGCCGCAAGGTGCGCTCGATGTGCAGCAGCGTGTCGTTTCCTGAGATGGCGTTGGGCGCGCGCCGCGCGAGCATGGTCATGGGGTGGTTCCTCCGGATTGCGGATGATACCGAAGCGAGACCACGGGCCGCGCCACCACTACCAGCGCATCGGACTTCCCCCGCAGCCCCTCGATGAGGTTGATGGCGAAGAACAGCGGCACCGCCAGACGGGCCTTCCAGCGGGACATGCTGCCGTCGAGGGTGAGGCGGTCCACCACGGTGCCGTTCGGGACCTCGGCGAGGTAGCGCGCGGCCAGCACCTCGAAGCCGTTGTTGGCGAGGAAGCGCGTGAGGGTGGCGCGGTCGAAGTACACGGTGTGCGGGTGCTCGTACTCGGACTGCCAGAGCCTCTTGATCGCGCCGGTGAGATGGAAGGCATGCGCCACGCGGAAGAAGAGACCTTCGGACGATGGTACCTTCACTACCCACAGGCCGCGGGCCTTGCGCGCGACGAGCGCGGCGAAGGCGTTGATGTCGTCGAGATGCTCGAGCACATCGAGCGTCGACAGGACGTCCGCGGCCGGTGTCGATTCGCGGAGGAATCCCTGCTCGATCGCTTGGCCGAGACGTTCGCGCGCGGCCTGTGCGGCGGTTGGATCGGGCTCGATCCCGCGGACCACGAAACCGGCCGCATGCGCGGATTCGAGCACGTACCCGAAGCCGCAGCCGACGTCGAGCCACTCCCCCGCTCCGGCATGTTCCCGGACGAAGGCCACAATCGCATCGCCCTGCGCGCGCCGCACGCGGCCGATCGATTCGAGATAGGCGCGGTCGTCGACGTCGGCGTAGTTGGTGTGCTTCCGCTCGCCGATCCGGCTGGTGAGCAGTCCGCAGCCAAGGCAGCGGCGGATGGTGATCTCCGCGAGCTCTCGCGTTCGGAAGCGCTCCCCTCCGCAGACCGGGCACATGACCCGGCAGGATAGCGCCCGCGGGGTCGCTGTTAGGATGCGGATTGACGATATGTTCCGCAAAACCCTCTTCTGGCTCCACCTCTCCGCCGGCGTGATCGCCGGCATCGTGATCCTGCTGATGTCGGCCACCGGGGTGCTGCTGGCGTTCGAGCGGCAGATCGTGCAGTTCGCTGATCGCGACCTGCGCGTGAGCGCGGCCGAGGCAGCGCGGCCGCCGCTGCCGCTCTCGAAGATCGTGGCCGCGGCCAGCGCGGCGGCGCCGGGTGCGAAACCGTCGAACGTGGTGGTGCGGTCGGACCGGTTCGCGCCGGTCACGGTCTCGTTCGGACGCGAGCAGACCCTCTTCGTCCAGCCATACAGCGGCGCGGTGCTGGGACCGGGTGCGACAGGGGTCCGGCGCTTCTTCGAGATGAGCGAAAACCTGCATCGCTGGCTGGCCATGAAGGGCGAAGGCCGCGACCGCGGCCGCTCCATCACCGGCGCGGCGAACCTGGTGTTCCTGTTCATCGTCTGCTCGGGTCTGGTGCTCTGGATTCCACGCGGGCGCACGCGTCAGGCCTTTCGCGCGGTGATGCTCTTCCGCGGAGGGCTGCGTGGCCGGGCTCGCGATTTCAACTGGCACAACGTCCTCGGCGTCTGGGCGTTCCTGCCGCTGGTGGCGATCGTCTTCTCGGGCGTGGTGATCTCGTATCCGTGGGCGTCACAGCTGGTTTACCGCGCCTTCGGCAGCACGCCGCCGAAGCAGCAGCAGCAAGCGGGCGGCGGCGCCAAACTCGACCTGCCGGCGCTGGACCGGCTCACGGATGCGGCACGGCTCGAAGCGGCACGCGTCGCGCCTCAATGGCGGTCGCTCTCCATGCGCCTGCCGTTTCCGGCAAAGGGACCGATCCCGTTCTCGCTGGACGAGGGCAATGGCGCGCGGCCCGACAAACGGTCCCAGCTCCTGCTCGATCCGGCCACGGCGCGCGTGGTGGAGCACAAGACGTACGCACAACAGGAAGCGGGCCAGCAGGCCCGCGCGTGGCTGCGCTGGATTCACACCGGCGAGGCCGGCGGCATTGCCGGTCAGCTCGTCGCGATGCTGGCGTCGGCAGCGGCGGTGGTGCTGGTCTGGACCGGGATCTCGCTCGCCCTTCGCCGGCTGTCCCGCGCGCTGCGCGGCCAGTAGCCATTCGCGCACACCAGGCCGGTCCCCA
>JAXDJK010000427.1:0-9042 GCA_034665665.1 Acidobacteriota bacterium | reverse complement strand
TTGGCGCGGAGGACCTGTCGGTCGTCAGCGCGGGGCCGGTGGGGGAGGTGGCTTCGCTGGCGGAGGCGAACGAGATTCGCGTCGTCTTCACCGAGCCGATGGTGGTGCTCGGGAAGATCCCGCAGCCGGTGACGGCGCCCTTCTTCAAGATCACCCCCGCGGTGAAGGGCGAGTTCCGCTGGTCGGGGACGACCACGCTGATCTTCACACCCGACGCGAAGACGCCGCTGCCGTTCGGCACGCAGTTCACCGTCACGATCGACAAATCGGCCAAATCGGTGCGCGGCAACACCCTGGACCGGCCGTACAGCTGGAGCTTCACCACTCCCACCATCCGCCTCATCAGTACTGACTTTTATCGCAAGGGCGGTAAAGCCGACGGCGCGGTGGTGATCTCGCTGCGTTTCAACCAGCCCGTCACCACCGACGTCATCACGCCGAACCTCAAGATCACCACCGAGCCGCACGAGCTCGAAGAACCCTTCTTCCCGCCGGGCAGCGGCATGACCCGGCTCGAGAAACTCGAGCCGCAGGCCATTGCCGCGTATGAAGCGAAGAAGACCAAAGCCCGTGCCGCCGCCGCATCCAGCGGCCAGCCCATCCTGGCCTTCGTGGCCACCGACTGGGATAAAGAACGCTTCCCGGTGGCCAAAGACCAGATCGTCCTGGAGACCAAGCCCGGCATCGCCCCCGACACCTGGCTGCGGGTCTCGATCCCGCAGGGGCTGACCAAAACCAGCCGCGCCGCGGAAGGGGATCAGAGCTACACCATCCAGCTTCCGCCGACGTTCTTCGTGAGCGGGCTGGCCTGCCAGAGCCCGTGCGACCCGGAGATGTACAACGGCATCACCTTCCGCACCAACGCCGGTATCTCCTACGAGAACATGCGCAAGGCCATCACCCTCACGGACATCACCGATCCGAAGAACGAAAAAGTGGTCAAGCCCAAGAGCCCCGTGGGCGACTTCGAGGGGACGCCGCAGGGCTACGGCCTCGACGAGCTCGGGTACTCCATGACCCCGGCTCACACCTACGCGGTGCGCATCGATCCGAGCCTGAAAGCGGAAGACGGCCAGGTCCTCGGCTACACCTGGATGGCCACCATCGAGAACTGGCACAACTCGGCCTGGGTCAGCTTCGGCGACGGCTTCGGCGTCTGGGAGACCGACGGCGGCTCCGTCCTGCCGTTCCATGCCCGCAACATCAAGAGCGTGCAGCAGTGGCTGGCCCCGATGAAGATCGAGGACGTCCTGCCGGCCATGCAGCAGTTCCGCACCACCGGCGCCACGGTGCCGCCGCCGAACACCAAGCCCACCAAACGCCCGCTGCAGCTCCTCCCCGACAAGATCCGCTACTACGGCTTCGATCTCGCGCCCGCCATCGGCACCGACAGCCTCGGCCTGGCCTGGGCGGCCGTGCAGGCCGGCGACTCCATCGAGCATTCGTACAAGACCGACGAGAACGTCCGGGCCACGCTGGTGCAGTCCACGAACCTCGGCATCAGCGTCAAGGACAGCCCGCAGAATTCCGTGATCCTGGTGACGCGCCTCGACGACGCCAAGCCGGTGGCCGGCGCCACCGTGACCATCCGCGGCATCGACAACAAAGTCTTCTGGACGGGCGCCACCGACGCCAACGGCATCGCCGTGGCGCCGAACACCGATCTGCGCCGCAAGAAGGAAGCACCGAAGCCGGACGAGTACGACAGCGACTGGGAAGCACTCAGCGAGCTGCACTTCCTCGTCACGGCGGAGAAAGACGGCGACGTGGCCTACGTGGCCAGCGACTGGAACGACGGCATTCAGCCATGGGATTTCGGTACGCGCTTCGACGTCGGCGAAGCCAACCCGATTCTGCGCGGCACGATCTTCAGCGACCGCGGCGTCTACAAGCTCGGCGAGGAGATCCACTTCAAGGCCATCGTCCGCGCCGACACGCCCAAAGGCATGAAGCTGCTCGCGGCCGGCGAGAAGATCGAAGTCACCCTCCGCGACAGTCACAACCGCGACCTCGACAAGCGCACCATCAGCGTCAACGCGTGGTCGAGCGCGGAGTGGACCTTCCGCGTCCCCGCCGAAGCGCCGCTCGGCACCTACTACGTCATGGCCACCGGCCCGGGTCGCGGCACCATCAACGGCAACTTCCTCGTGGCCGCGTATCGCCGCCCGGAGTTCCGCGTCGATACGACGCTCCTCGGCGCGACCTCGCTGGCCGGCACGAAGCTGGACGGCCACATCACCGGACGTTATCTCTCCGGCGGCGCCATGGCCGACCGCACCGTGAACTGGACGTTCTCGAAGACGCGCATCGAGGACGGCGTGCCCGCCAAGATCGAAGACCGCTGGCCGTCCGACCGCTGGTCGTTCCTCGGCTGGGACTACGAGAGTGACACGAGCGAAGGCTCCGTCACGATTGAGCAGAAAGAGCAGAACCTCAACGCCAAGGGCGAGCTGGCCGTGTCGCTGCCGACGCAGAAGGACGCGGGCTGGCCGTACTCGTATCAACTCGAGGGCGTCGTCTCCGACATCACCCGCCAGCAGATCGCCGGCCGCGCCTCATTCCGCGTCGATCCCGCGCCGTGGTACATCGGCGTCCAGACCCCGCCGTACTTTGCCGAAGCGCCGGCCGGCTTTGACACCAACATCATCGCCGCGGGACTCGACGGACTGGCAACGGCTGGCGTGCCCGTGACCGTGGAGCTGAAGCGCCTGCAGTGGACCAGCGTCCGCCAGTCCGAAGGCGAAGGCTTCTACGACTGGGAAAGCGAGAGGAAGGAAGTCGACGCCGGCTCGTGGACCGTCACCACCAAAGGCGAGCCGGTGCCGCTGCACGTGCCGCTCACCGAGGGCGGCGAGTACATGCTCCGCGCTACGGCCAAAGATAAGGAAGGCCGCTCCACCACCACGCGGATCTGGTTCTACGCGCTCGGGCCGGGATACACGGCGTGGCAGCGTTACGACCACAACCGCATCGATCTGATCCCGGAGAAGAAGAACTACAAGCCGGGCGACACGGCCCGAATCATGATCAAGTCGCCGTGGGAGACCGCTACGGCGCTGCTCACCACGGAGCGCGAAGGTGTCCGCACCTGGAAGTCGTTCACGCTCACGTCGTCGCAGCAGACCATCACCGTTCCGATCACCGAGGACGACATCCCGAACCTCTACGTCTCCGTGCTCCTCGTCAAAGGGCGCACGAAGAAAGACCCTGGCAAGGACGGCAGTGATCCGGGCAAGCCTTCGTTCCGCCTCGGGTACACCGAGCTGAAAGTTGAAGACGCCTCGAAGCGCCTGGCGGTCGACGTCAAGGCGGACCGCGATGAGTTCCGGCCGGCCACCAAGGCCAAGATCGAAGTCAACGTCCACGACCAGAAGAGCAAAGGCGCGCCCGCCGAGGTCACGCTGTGGGCGGTGGACTACGGCGTCCTCTCGCTGACCGGGTACGAAACGCCGGACGTCCTCGACTCCATCTACCTCGAGAAGGCGTTGCAGGTCGCGAACGAAGACTCGCGCGAGAAGATCATCAGCCGCCGCGTGCTCACGCCGAAGGGCGCCAGCGACGGTGGCGGCGGCGGTGCCGATGCGGGCCCGGGCACGCTGCGCAAGGATTTCCGCGTGCTTGCGTTCTGGCTCGGATCGCTCACCACCGACAAGAACGGCCGCGCGCGCACCGAGATCACGCTGCCGGAATCGCTCACCACGTATCGGATCATGGCCGTGGCCGCGGACAAGCAATCGCGCTTCGGCTGGGCCCAGAACGAGATCCGCATCAACAAGCCGCTCATGATCACGCAGTCGTGGCCGCGGTTCATGACGGTCGGCGACAAGGCCTTCTTCGGCGGCGTGGTGCGCAACCAGTCCAAGCAGGCCGGCACGGCCGTCGTCTCCATCACCAGTCTCGATCCGTCGATCATCGCGATCGCCGGCGAGCAGAAGGTGGATGTGAAGGCCGGAGGCACGGCGGAAGTGCGTTGGGATGCGATCGCCAAAGCGGTCGGCAACGCACGCATCCAGCTGCGCGTGAAGATGGGCCGCGAAGCCGACGGCTTCGAGGACGTCATCCCCGTGCGCATCTTCGTCACCCCGGAGACGGTGGCGGCCTACGGTGAAGCCAAACCGCGCGCCGAGGAGACGTTGGAACTGCCGAAGGAAGTGGTGCCTGGCTTCGGCGGACTGCGACTCGAGCTGTCATCGACCGCCATGGTCGGCCTCAGCGAAGGGGCGTCCTACCTCATCGAATATCCGTACGGTTGCGCGGAGCAGCGTTCCTCCCGCGCCCTCGCGCTCATGCTCGCGTCCGACCTCGGCGAGGCCTTCAGCCTGCCGGGCATCGACGCCGGCAAGGGTAAGAGCATCACCCAGGCGCAGCTGAACGAACTGCGTACCTTCCAATGCGGCGACGGCGGCTTCTCGTACTGGCCGGGCCACTGTGATCAGACCTCGCCGTACCTGACCAGCTACGTCCTGCACGTCTTCCAGCGCGGCCGGCAGCTCGGCTACACGGTGGACGAGGCCATGCTCACCAGCGGTTACGAGTACCTGGAGCGTTACCTCGGCCAGCCGCGTCCGACCAACGAAGGGTGGATGTCGTCCTACACCGCGTGGCAGGCCTTCGCCATCAAAGTGCTGGCCGAAGGCGGCCGCAACGTCGACAGCCACATCACCCGCGTTTACGAATACCGCGACCGCATGCCGGTCTTCGGGATCGCCCATCTGCTCGACGCGCTCATCGCAAAGAAGGAGAACGGCCCGCGCCGCGACGAGCTGCGCCGCCGCATCCTCAACAGCATCCTGCCGGAGGGCGGCAACGCCTTCGTCAACGAACTGAAGGACCCGTACCTGCTCTGGTTCTGGAGCTCGAACGAGCGTTCCACCGCCATCGCCCTCGGCACGCTGGTGCGTAACGGACAGGACGAGGCGATCGTCAAGCGGATGGTCCGCTGGCTCATGAACGTCCGCAAGGACGGCCGATGGGGCAACACGCAGGAGAACGCGTGGGCCATGGCCGCGCTGGTCGATTACTACAAAAAGTACGAGAGCGAAGTGCCGGACTTCACCGCCGTGGTGACCCTCGGCGCCGAAGCGATCGCCAACGCGCCGTTCAAGGGCCGCTCGACGGACGCCAAGGTCCAGGAGTTCTCGATGGCCCAGGTGCTGGCCAAGGGCACACCGGGACAGAAGCTGCCGATCGTCTTCAACCGCGACGGCGCGGCCGGCACGCTCTTCTACATGCTGCGCCTGCGCTACGCCTCGGCGGCCACGCATCTGGATGCGATGGACCAGGGCTTCCGTGTCGACCGCTCGTATGCCGTGCAGGGTGCCGACACCGCGCAGACCACGTTCAAAGCGGGCGATCTCATCGAAGTGACGCTGCGCATCCGCAACACGAAGGAGCGCCGCTACGTAGCCGTGACCGATCCGATCCCCGCCGGCACCGAGCCGGTGGAGTCGTGGTTCGCCACGACCGCCGCCGCGCTGCGGCAGGACATCAACGCGCAGCAGGGTGAGACGGCGTGGTGGGAGATCTGGGAGCGCGGCGGCTTCGATTACGTCGAGCGTCACGACGATCGCGTGAATGTCTTCGCCACGCGCCTCGGCGAGGGCACGGCCGTCTTCCGCTACCTCGTGCGCGCCACCACGGCCGGCACGTTCATCACTGCTCCGACGCATGTCGAAGAGATGTACGAACCGGAAGTCTTTGGGCGGACGGCCACGGCCGTGGTCGAGGTCAAGAAGTGAATTCGAAATCCCTGCGGCTGCCGCTCGTAATCGGAGCGGCAGCCGTGGCAGCGCTGTCCTGGCTCCGCCTCGGTCCCATCGACGCGAAGGTTCTCGATCCGCAGCGCTTCGCCTCGGCCACCATCGTCGATCGCAACGGCATCCCGCTCTACGAGCCGCTGGCGGCCAGCGGTACGCGCGGCGAGTGGCTCACAGCCGCGACCGTCCCGGAGAAGATGGCCAGCGCCACCATCGCGGCGGAAGACCGCCGTTTCCTCCACCATCCCGGCATCGATCCGATCGCGGTCACGCGAGCCATGGCCCACAACCTGCGGGCCATGCGCGTGGTCGAAGGCGGCTCGACGATCACGCAACAGGTGGCCAAGCTGCTCCTGCAATCGAAAGATCGCTCGGCGCGGCAGAAGGCCGCCGAGGCCGTGCTGGCGTTGCGCCTCGAACATCGCTACAGCAAGCGCGAGCTCCTCGCGCTCTACCTGAACCTCGCACCGTACGGCAACCAGATCACCGGCGCGGCGCGCGCCAGCCGTACGTACTTTGGCTGCCCGCCGGAGAACCTCACCGACGCGCAGGCGGCCTTCCTGGCGTCGCTGCCGCAGCGGCCCAGCGCATTCAATCCGCTCCGCAATCCGCGCAAGGCTCGTGCGCGGCAGCTGGCCGTGCTGGCGCAGATGGAGCTCGCACCCGAGGTGCTGGAGCACGCGAAGAGCGAGACCCTGCAGTTCCGCGCCGACGCGCAGCCGCTCCTGGCGCGCCACTTCGTGGAGCGGGTGCTGGAACGCGCCAAACCGTCGCAGCGCATCGTGACCACGCTCGATGCGCCGCTCCAGCGCGACGTCCTCGGCATCATCGCCGCGCGGCGCGACGACCTGCGCCGCCACGGTGCGTCGGCCGTGGCCGTGGCCGTGCTCGACAACGCCACCGGCGAATGGCTGGCGTGGGAAGGCTCCGGCGATTACTTCGGCAACAGCTTCGGCGGCGCCATCGACGGCGTGATCACCCCGCGCCAGCCCGGTTCCACGCTCAAACCGTTCACCTACGCCCTGGCCTTCGAGCGCGGCGACTCGCCCGCCACCGTCCTGGCCGACATCCCCTCGCACTTTCCCACCGCGGAACACGGCGTGGTCTACACCCCACGCAACTACGACGGCCGCTATCGCGGTCCGCTGCGCGTCCGCGCCGCGCTGGCGGGCTCGCAGAACGTCCCCGCCGTGGCCATGCTGCACAAGCTCGGCGCGCCGTCGCTGCTCCGGCTGCTCCGCAACTCCGGCTTCTCCGGCCTCGACCACACCGCTGATTACTACGGCCTCGGCCTGACCCTCGGCGACGCCGAGGTCACGCTCGAGCAGCTCGTCACCGCGTACGCCATGCTGGCCAGGGGAGGCAAGCGGGTCACACCGACCATGCTGCGGGACGGGGCCGTGCACAATGCCGGCGGCCAGCAGATCCTCACCCCGCGTACAGCCTTCTGGCTCACCGACATCCTGCGCGATCCCGACGCCCGCGCCTACACTTTCGGCAGCGGCGGCAGCCTCGATTTCCCGTTCGACGTGGCCGTGAAGACCGGCACCTCACAGGCGTATCGCGACAACTGGACGGTCGGCTACACCCGGGAAGTCACCGTCGGCGTGTGGGTCGGCAACTTCGACCGTGAAGGCCTGCGCGGCTCCAGCGGCGTCACCGGCGCGGCCCCGATCTTCAACAGCGTCATGCTCGCGGCCATGAAGCGGATCCGCGGCCAGCTGCCCATCGGCGACCGCACGCCCATTCTGGCGCCGCCGGCGGACGTCGAATCCGTCGCCGTCTGCGCCCTCTCCGGGCTCCGTCCCTCGCCCTACTGTCCGGCCGTCGAGCGCGAATGGCTCCCGAAGGAAGCCGTCGCCACCTTCTGCTCCTGGCACCACGACGGCACCATCGACTGGCCCGCCGAATACCGAGACTGGGCCGCCCGCAATGCGCCCACGCAAACCGCCGCCGCCGCCCCCACGCGCGCCGAAGCCGCAACCTTCCGCATCACCAACCCCGCCGAAGGCGCCACCTACCTCATCGATCCCACGCTACGCACGGAGTACCAGACCCTCCGCCTTCGCGCCGCCTCCGGCTCCCGCGTCTCGTGGAAAGTCAACGCCCACCCCGTCCCCGGCAACGAATGGCCCCTCCGCCCCGGCTTCCACGTCATCACCGCCGTCGACGGCACCGGCCGCAGCGACAGCGTGCGCATCTTCGTGAAGTAACGCCCGCGGCGCCTGTGGCTGTACAAAAGCGGCGGGAAAGCGCCGCACTCCAAACGCTTCGCGTACCCTCCACGTGTTTCGCCTAAAGCGCCCCGGACTACGCGCAGCGTTTGGAGTGCGGTGTCGCCACCGCTTTTGTACAGCCACGAAGCTGAGGGCACTGTCAGAGGCCAGCTTGCCTCGCAGCATGATCTCGGCGGTGAGCCTCAGCGGATCGCTGCCGTTTTAGCGGACGCCGCGGTGTCGTGCAGGCGGGCGGTCACCGAAAAAGCCACAGCTTGATCGGCAGCTTTTGATGGCGTGGGGAGAATGACGTCGGGACCCTCACCGTAGCCTCCGTGCGGCGCGGCAACGCCGAATCCGCGGTTTGGCCGGTACTCGACCGATACGGAATGGCCGTCATGGGTGATGTCCACCCACCAGACATCCGCGTCGGAGTCTGGCTCATCGATCGTGACGACCGCGTCTGCCAGCCGCAGCGCGATCTCGTCTTTCAGCTCTTCAACGGCTTGCCGATTCCCCATACGTGCCTTCCATCTGCGCCAGGCTTGCGCAATACCACCTCGCCAAGAATCGAAACAATTTCGATCGCGCCGTTCTTCGCAATGAACGTGTTGTGACCGCGACTGCGGTAGCGACTGATTTCCGGGTGATCGGCCACGCTGCGCCGGCTGTCGGGAAGCGGCGGATAGAGACGCCCGTCCGTCTGCCAATGCGTTGGATCGTACGGTAAGGCGCCGAGCGAACTCTGCAAAGCGCTCTGCCCGGCTCGCGATCACGTGCATCAGGATACGGCATCAGGCTGGTTGTGCACCTCCCCGGCAGCGTCCAGAAATTGGACGATCGGCAGGAAAATGTCGATGATTTCCACATGGCGGTGTATCGATTTCATACACACGCGTCAGGGTTTTCACGAGGGACTCTCAGGAATTCTGCAGCGTGCGTCTTCTGAAACACATGACGGGTTGTGCCCAAACAGACCGCGCGTCAGGCGAAACACACCGCGCCTCAGGCGAAACACACCGCGCCTCAGGCGAAAGACACCGCGCGTCAGGCGAAACACACCGCGCCTC
>JAXDJK010000426.1:0-4943 GCA_034665665.1 Acidobacteriota bacterium | reverse complement strand
TTCCGCGTCCCACAGGTCGTCGTTGCGGATGAAACGGACTTTCGCGTGCGCCACTGGCACGCCGTCGTCCGTCACGGCACCGCGGATGGTCTTGACGCGAATCGGCACGTTCATGCGTGCGCTGGCGCCATCGAGGCGCACCTGCGCGGCGGCCCGTTCCAGCGCTCCGGCGCCGCGCACCTGCACCGCCACGATGCCGGCCGGCAGGTCGTCGAGCGTGAGCGTCCGTTCGTCCGCGGCCAGGCGGCGAATGCCCATCCACCGGAGCGATTCCTCACCCTCGAGCCGCGTGCCGACGTGTACTTCGAGCGGGCCGCGGACCTCGCCGCGGTCGATCGTGACTTCCAGCGTAGCCGCACCGGCGTTGAGGGCGGCGAAGAGGACGAGAGCGGCGAGAACGTTGCGCATGGGATCTCCTGAAACCGATGGCGCGAGCCTCCCCCGTGAGTGCTGGAAGAGACTCGCGCTCCACAACCGGAGCGTGTGGGAAGAGAGAACGGAATCAGCGCGTACGCGCCGGAGCGGCGCTGCTGACGTTGGCGACGGCCACGGCAGGCGCGGCCGCGACCGGCTTCGCGTCGATAGTCAGCGCCTGGCGGGTGGTCTCGACCGAGACGAGCGTGAGCGCGCTCACCTGAGCGGCGCCGGCCGGATGGCATGACGCATTCGCGATACGACACTCCCACGTGTCCGGGGAGGTGAATACCGTCCGGCAGCCGCCCGGACCTTCGTCGGCGACGCACTCGCCGAGCCAATCGTCGCAGTGACCGCAGAACGCGAACGCCGGTGCACTGAGCGCGAGGGTGACGAGCATGACGAGGAACAGCTTGATCTTCATCGAGAACCTTCCTTTCGAGTGTGTCTCCGGATGCGGACTTCCATCAGTCGGCATCTATAGTTCTGCCGGAAACGGAAAGCGGCTAGAGACACTTTTTGATCTCGCGTCAGGAGGCTTGCTGTGCCTTGGCCCGTAGCGCGGCCACGGCCTGCTCGGCCTGCCAGAGATGGCGGCGCTCGTGGGCGGCCACGATGCGGAAGGCGGAGTAGAGGTTGAACTTCAGCCGCTTGTCGAAGGGGGAGACGATACGCCTCCCGAGGTCGATGCCGCGGGCGGCGCGGGCCAGGTCAATGAGCTGGTTCTGCAGCGTGACGAACTCGGCGAACGATTCGGATTTGGCGCGGATCGATTTCGGCACGAAGGGCGCCGAGGTCTTCAAACGCTGCCGGGTGGGCGGCTCGAGGAACCAGCGCAGGATTCGGCCGAGGAGGTCCATCTTCGCCGGCTTCTTCGTCGCTACCAGCTTGCGCTCTCGAGCGTCATTGATGGCCGGACCGAGGACTGGCAGAAAGAGCTCGGAGAAGAGATTGATGTGCGCGATGCACTCGGACGCGGACCAGCTGCCGAGCGCCGGCCGGACGGTGAAAAGGCGGCCGTCGGTGGAGTCGATCAGGCGGCGGGCCTGCTCGGTGACGGCGTTCAGCTCTGCTTCGATCTCAGCCACTGCATCCACTGCCGGTTCGGCCATCGTGCTATTCCTTCTTCAGCAGCGCTTCGCCGAGCTCGCGGGAGCGTTTCGTGGCCGCTTCCACGGCGTTCATGAGGGTGGTCCGCACGCCGCCGTTCTCCAGCGTGTGCAGTCCGGTGATGGCCGTGCCGCCGGGCGAGGTGACCATGTCCTTGAGCTTCCCCGGATGCTCGTTGGTCTCCAGCAGCAGCTTCGCAGAGCCGAGGAGCGTCTGCGCCGCGAGCAGTTGCGAGGTGCGCCGGGAGAGGCCCACTTTCACGCCGGCGTCGCTGAGCGCTTCGAGGATCAGGAAGACGTAGGCCGGGCCGGATCCGGAAAGGCCGGTCACGGCATCGAGCTGCGATTCTTCGAGGATGACGGTAATGCCGACGGCGTCGAAGATGCGTTTGGCGTCTTCGAGGTCCGACTCGCGGGCATGCTCCCCGCCGGCGATGGCTGTGGCGCCGGCGTCGACGAGCGCGGGGGTGTTCGGCATGGCCCGCACCACGCGCGTGCCGCTCTTGAGCCGCGCCTGAATGGCGCTGACCGGCACGCCGGCGGCGATGGAGATCACCAGCGCGTCATCGCTGATGGTCTCGGCCACTTCTTCGAGCACCCGCCGCAGGATCTGCGGCTTGACCGAGAGCACGACGATGTCGGCGGCGGCAGGGATCTTGTTGTCGGTGGTGGCGTTGATCGCATACGCCTCCCGCAACTGCCGCACCCGCTCCTCGCGCGGCCCGGACGCGGAGATCTGCTCGCCGGTGAACATCCCGCGCAACAGCCCGCGAATCATGGCCTCGGCCATGTTGCCCGCGCCGAGGAAGCCGATCGATTTGTTGATGGACATCCGTGGGAGTTTATCCCGGTTGCCGTGCGCGTACTACGAACCTGCCGTCGTGGTCCGCGGTAGCGCGCGTCGGAGACGCGCACTACACGGGGGATAACGCTGCCCCGTTGCATCGACGCGGTGTAGTGCGCGCCTCCGGCGCGCGCTTGGAACGGGACGATCGTGGCGTACCGCTACCGGCGTGACGATCTCCAGAATCATGCGACTTCGAGCTGCACCGCCGAACTGAGAATCGAGTCGCGCCGGATCGGATTGACGCTTCTCTCGACACCGCGGCGGGAGAGAAGATCGACCTCCCGGCCGAAAATGGTCTCGAGCTCTTCCTTCATATCCACCATGTGCAGAAGGCTCCACTCTGCATCGTCAGCGAACCGCACCAGCACATCGATGTCGCTGTCCTCGCGGAACTCCTCGGGCCGTACTACGCTGCCGAAGAGTGCGAACTCCGTGATCTTCCACTTTTCGCAGAAGGCGCGGAGCTTGTCCCGGTCGAGGTCGATCGCGATGGTGGCCATCAGGGGAAGTTTATCCCTGTTGGCGTGCGCGCACTACGAACCTACTGTCGCGGTGCGCGGTAGCGCGCGTCGGAGACGCGCACTACACCGGGGTCCGGAGCGCGGACGTCCCGTCCGCAGGGCCCACAGGCGTCTCGCCTGTGCGTATGCGCGGGCACTGCGCGCTTGCACGGCCGCGTCGCTACGCGGCCGTGCCGTGGCACTTTTTGTACTTTTTGCCGGAGCCGCAGGGGCAGGGGTCGTTGCGGCCGACTTTGTCCTGCTGGCGTTTGATCGGGGCGGGGGCTTCTTTCGGGGCGCCGGAGAAGGTGAGCTGCTGTTTGGGCGCCTGCGGCGGGAGGGCGCGCTGGACGCGCTGGACTTCCTGGTCGCTCGACTCGCGGGAGCCGCCGGCCAGCTCGATCTTCCAGAGGACTTTCACCACGCGGTCCTGGATGCGCTCCATCATCGCCTGGAAGAGGTCGAACGACTCACGCTTGTACTCGATGAGCGGATCGCGCTGGCCGTAGCCGCGGAGGCCGATGCCTTCCTTGAGATGGTCGATGTTGAGGAGGTGGTCCTTCCACTGCTGGTCGATGACCTGCAGCAGGAGGTACTTCTCGTTGAGGCGCATGTTCTCGGCGCCGATGAGCCGTTCCTTCTCCTCATAACGCCGGTTGACGGCCTCGGTGAGCTTGTACTTCACCTCATCGCGGCGGTCCGCGCCGAGGTCGACGCCGATCGTGTCTATGTCGAGGCCGAAGTACTCGTACTGCTCGGCGTCGAGCTCCATCGTGTTCGGCTGCTCGCGGTCGTTTTCCGGCAGATGCGTGTCGACGAGGAAGTCGACGATCTCGTCGGCGGCGTTGAGGATGTACTCCTTCCCTTCGCGGCCGTCGAGGATGGAGCGGCGCAGCGTGTAGATGGACTCACGCTGCTTGTTCATCACGTCGTCGTACTCGAGCAGGTGCTTGCGGGCGTCGAAGTTGCGGCCCTCCACCTGCTTCTGGGCGCGCTCGATGGCGCGGGTGACCATGCCGTGCTCGATGGGCACGCCCTCTTCCATGCCGAGGCGTTCCATGAGGCCCATGATGCGGTCGCCGCCGAAGATGCGCATCAGATCGTCTTCCAGCGAGAGGTAGAAACGCGACGAACCGGGATCGCCCTGACGGCCGGAACGGCCGCGGAGCTGGTTGTCGATGCGGCGCGATTCGTGGCGCTCGGTGCCGATGATGTGCAGCCCGCCGGCAGCCACCACTTCCTCGTGGTCGAGCTTCCACTGCTCCTTGATCTGGTCCTCGATGGCCTTGCGCTCCGCCGGATCCGCGATCTCGCGCGTCTTCTGCGCCGCCGCGAACTCCGGGTTGCCGCCGAGGAGAATGTCCGTGCCGCGGCCGGCCATGTTCGTGGCGATCGTGACGGCCCCTTTGCGGCCGGCCTGCGCCACGATCTCGGCCTCGCGCTCGTGGTACTTGGCGTTGAGGACGACGTGAGGCACGCCGCCGCGCTTCAGTGCCGCGCCGAGGGCTTCCGACTTTTCGATGGAGATCGTGCCGACCAGGCTGGGCTGACCGGTCTTCTGGCGCTCCTTGATCTCCTGCACGATCGCCTCGAACTTCTCGCGCTCCGTGCGGTAGACCAGGTCGGACATGTCGCGGCGGATCATCGGCATGTTCGGCGGGATGACCACCACCTCGAGCTTGTAGATCTTGTCGAACTCCGCCGCTTCCGTATCAGCCGTACCGGTCATGCCGGCCAGCTTCTCGTACATGCGGAAGTAGTTCTGAAACGTAATCGTCGCCAGCGTGACATTCTGCCGCCGGACCCGCACCCCTTCTTTGGCTTCGATCGCCTGGTGCAAGCCTTCAGAGTAGCGGCGACCGAGCATCATGCGCCCGGTAAACTCGTCGACGATAATCACCTCGCCGTCGCGCACCAGGTAGTCCTTGTCGCGGTGGAAGGTGGCGTGGGCCTTGAGCGCCTGTTCCAGATAGTGCGTCAGCTCGATGTGCCGCTCGTCGTAGATGCTCTCGCCCGGCACCATCTCGAGCAGATTTTCGACCCGGTCGATGCCATCCTCGGTCAGCGCGACTG
>JAXDJK010000425.1:0-2846 GCA_034665665.1 Acidobacteriota bacterium | reverse complement strand
GCATCGCGCCCCACCCGCACAGGTCCCTCGCTCGACGCTCGGGATGACAACCTGCTACAGCGTGTAATTTTTCTCGAGCAGCACGCGTGCGCGGCGATCGCGGAGATTGCGGATCTGCGATTCGATCTCACGCTCGTACGGGATCTTGCGATGGCTGGCGTAGACCGGCGCGTCGACGGTGATCTTCTTCAGCTCCTCGCCGAAGGTATTCGGCGAGAGGTGCGCGGTCTCGTCGGCGAGGGCCTGCTGGTCGTTCGGGAACGACGCCTCGGTGACGATTGCGACCACATTGTCGATCTTGTTCGTCCGCTTCCAGATCTCCTGCGTCGGACCGGTATCGCCGGTGAAGGTGATGGCTTGGCCATTCAGCTCCAGGATCACACCGGCCGCGGGGATCTGGTGGTCGACCGGCACGGCGGTAATCCCGACATCGTTGAACATGACCTTCTTGCCGTGCGTGAGCGGGCGGTACTGCACGACCGGCTTGCCCGACTGCTGCATGATCTTGGAGAAGTCGGGCCAGGCTACGCCATTGAAGACGTCGCGCATCAGCAGTTCCATGACGTCGCGCGCGGCGAACAGTGTGAGCGGCGGCGTGTTCTGCGCGAAGCGATTGTGGATGAGATGAGGGAGGTCGCGGATGTGATCCGCATGCGGATGTGTAATGAAAACGGCCTGGACACGGGACTGCTGCGCGAACGACAGCTTCGAGGTGAGAGTGCCGGCATCCACCGCGAACCAGTCGTCGATCAGGTACCCGGTAAGGTTATGTTCTGCATCCGACGCCCCATAGGCGCCGAGCACCTTCAGCCGCATCTCCCGTCCTTCACTCCACCTTTTCGCTCTGGGGACTGGCCACTATTCTTGCAGTCGCCACAGACGTTGTCCAGCAGAAGCCCAGCAGAAACCACTCTACTGGTTGATGATGTGATCCAGCTCACCAATGCCACGTATCGCTAAAGCCAGCGCCGCGCCGTCGCAAGCGCCGTTCCATCCGGCGGTTCAGGAATGGTTCGAGGCGTCGTTTCCGGGCCCGACGCGCGCCCAGCAACTCGGCTGGCCAGCCATCGCCGGCGGTGCGTGGACGCTGATTTTCGCCCCCACCGGCAGCGGCAAGACGCTCACGGCCTTCCTCTGGGCACTCGATCGCCTGATGTTCGTGCCACGCCCGCCGAAGGAGCGCCGCTGCCGCGTGCTCTACGTCTCACCTCTGAAAGCGCTGGCCGTGGACGTGGAGCGCAACCTCCGCTCGCCGCTGGCCGGCATCGCCAACGTAGCGCAGACGCGCGGCGACGAAGTGGTCATCCCGGAGATCTGGATCCGCACCGGCGACACGCCGCAGAGCGAGCGGGCCCGCTTCGCCCGCGACCCGGCCGACATCCTCATCACCACGCCGGAATCGCTCTATCTGATGCTGACATCCAACGCCCGCGAGGTGCTGCGCGGCGTGGATACGATCATCGTCGACGAGATCCACGCCCTCGTGCCGACGAAACGCGGCGCGCACCTGGCGCTCTCCCTCGAACGCCTGGCCCGCTGGTGCGACAAGCCGCCGCAGCGCATCGGCCTGTCGGCCACGCAGCGGCCGCTGGACGAGGTGGCGCGGTTTCTGGGGGGGTGTTCTTTAAGCAGTTCCTCGGGTTCCTCGGGTTCCTCGGAGTTGCTCGGCGAACGCGGGCCGCGGCATACCCGAGGAACTCCGAGGAACTCCGAGGAACCCGAGGAACCGTCCGAAGAATTCATCGACACCCGTGCGCGTGCAGAGTTCCGGCCCGTCACCATCGTCGACACCGGCGAGAAGAAGAAGCTGACGCTGCGGGTGGAAGTGCCGGTCGAGGACATGGCCCGGCTGGTGGAAGCGACGGAGATCCCCAGCGGCCCGGCTTCGGCGGGGCCGAAAGGGGCGTCGATCTGGCCGGCCATTCATCCGCGGCTGCTGGAGTTGATCCGCGCGCATACCTCCACGCTGATCTTCGTCAACTCGCGGCGGCTCGCGGAACGGCTGGCGGCGGCGCTCAACGAGCTGGCGGGCGAAACGCTCGTGCAGGCGCATCACGGATCCATTGCGCGGGCGCAACGGATCGAGATCGAGGACAACCTCAAGTCGGGACGGCTGCCGGCGCTGGTGGCTACGTCGTCGCTGGAGCTGGGGATCGACATGGGTGCCATCGACCTGGTGATCCAGATCGAGGCGCCGCCGTCGATCGCGTCGGGCATGCAGCGCATCGGGCGGGCTTCGCACCAGGTCGGCGCGTCGAGCGCCGGCATCCTCTTCCCGAAGTTCCGCGGCGATCTGGTGGCCTGCGCGGCCATCACCGAGGCTATGCACAGTGGGACCATCGAACCGACGCGCTATCCGCGCAACCCGCTCGACGTTTTGGCGCAGCAGCTCGTGGCCATGGTGGCGATGGACACCTGGCAGGCGGACGAGCTGTACGACGCGATCCGATCCGCCGCGCCGTACGCGGAGCTGAGCCGGACCGCGTTCGACGGCGTGCTGGACATGCTCTCCGGGCTCTATCCGTCCGACGAATTCGCGGAGCTGCGGCCGCGGCTGACGTGGGATCGCGTCACCAACATCCTCACCGCGCGGCAAGGCGCGAAGAACGTGGCCATCATCAATGGCGGAACGATTCCGGACCGCGGGCTCTACGGCGTGTTCCTGGCGGGCGGCGAGAAGACGTCGTCGTCGCGCGTGGGCGAGCTGGATGAAGAGATGGTCTTCGAGGCTAGCGTGGGGGAGAACTTTCTCCTCGGCGCATCGACCTGGCGCATCGAAGAGATCACCCACGACCGCGTGATCGTCACCCCTGCGCCCGGCCAGCCGGGGAAGATGCCGTTCTGGC
>JAXDJK010000424.1:0-3753 GCA_034665665.1 Acidobacteriota bacterium | reverse complement strand
GCACGGACCGGTGAATTTGGAGGCAGCGGGCGCAGCGTCGGATACACCGGCATCTCTACACCGCGACAAAGCGGCGTCTGAGGCCGCCGTCAGTCCAAACGTGCCTGCCGAGAGCACCGACGGCGCGATTATCCAAGTCACCGTCACCTCCGGTGACGCCAGGGTCTCCGCCTACGCCTCCGTCATCGACGCCGCGAGCGGCGATCCCTGGTTCCTCGCCGCCGAGCGGCAACCAGCCGCGCCGCGGCGCCTCGTGGCTCCGGCCATCACCTCCAGCCGCTGGCGTAGTGATCTCTGGCTGCTCGCCGTCGATACCTCCGCGAACGTCAACGTCCGATTCGGTGACCAGAACCGTTCCTTCCTCGTGCCCGACAGCGCCCGCGACGTCCTCGCCACCCGGTTCGGCCTGGAGAACACCCTCGGCGCGCTCGTGGTCGATCTGCCGCCGTCCGTCCTGGCGCAAACGCGGGTCACCACGGGCAGTCTCAGCCAGGGCGTGCCCTTTCAGCGCGTCAACGACAGCCGCGAACAGCACCTGCCGTGGGTCGAGAGCAACGAGCGTTTCCGCACCAACATCGGCCTTGTCACCGACGGAGAAGCGACCGCCGAGGCCGTCATTTACGACGATGCCGGCATCGAGATCGAGCGGCTGTTCCTGGTCACCGAACGGGGCGTCGCGCAGGTGCCGGTCACCGCGCGCGTGTCCGTCGGCCGGGCCCTGGTGCGCATCCTCTCCGGCAGCGCCAGCGCCTATGCGTCCGTGATCGACAACCGCAGCGGGGACGCCACCTTCGTCAAGTGAGGTATTCTTCGCCCCCTATGTCTGAGAGCCCCCTGCCGGAGCCGCAATCGCTTGCGCAGCTCCCGCTGACCACGCTGGACGAAGTGATCCGTCAGTTGCGCTCCACGCGCAACGACATCATCCGTTTTGGCGTCTGGAACATCCGTAACCTCACCGACGACGAGTTCAACAAGACCGACGACCGCAAGCTCCTCGGCTACTTCCGCCAGGACCTCCTCGAAACGCGCTTCCTCTCCAAGGGACGGCGCATCGACCTCGTGCAGCTCTGGCGCTGGTTCGACGACCAGATGACCGGCGTCGAACCGATGCTCATCGAGACGCAGGAAGTCTTCATCAACATCCAGGACAAGGACCTCGAGAAAGTCCGTAAGCGGATCTCCGAGATCGACTCCTTCTTCGCCACGCTGCGCAGTGACGACATGGAGGGGTTCCGCCGCGTCAAGTACAAGCTTCGGCGGACCGTCATGCGTCTCACGTACGACCTCCACCACCTGTTCAAGCGCCTGGAGAAGCACCGCAAGAACTTCTTCGTCGCGCGCGGAAGCGATGTGCCGCGTGAGCGCGTGCCCCTCGAGGCCGTGTCCGACATCCCCGAGCCGATGATCGACGATCATGACCATGACCATGATCATGATCATGACGAGATCGAGACGCCGTAGTTACAGGTCCACCGTCACAGTCTGGTCGTCCACCACGACCACCTTTGTCTGATCGAGCACCGCGTCGTTGTCGCCGAGTGCTTGCAGCGTGTAGGTGCCGGCCACGAGGTTCGGCAGGGTGATCGTGGCGGGGCTGGCATCGATGGCGAACGAGTCCCGCCGCATCCATCCGGTCGTGTACGGTGTGCCGTTGGGGTTGAGGATCCGGATCCGCCGTGGCGTGGAGGCGCGGGAGCGCACGATGATCGTCCCGCCGCGGGTTAGCGCCACGTTCTGGCGCGAGGGCGAGCGCAGCGTCAGCGTCTGATCCGCGTAGCCGTTCGCCGACACGGTGACGGTGAACGTGCCGACGCCGAGGGGCAGCCGGATTGGATCCGTCGAGTCGCCGCCGCGGAAGTTCGGCTCGTACACCACTTGTCCGGCCGCATCGGTCACGCGTGCCATTGCCGCAATCGGACGGCCGTCGCGCGCATCGACCACCGTCAGCAGGATGCCGTCGTTGCGGGAGATGCGGAAGTCGAGGTCGGGTGCGGAGCCTTCCGCGACGGAGATGGTGCGCGCCTCGTTGCCGTAGCCCTCCTTCTCCGCCGTGGCCACATACGTTCCGGCGGGCACGAAGTCGATGGCGAAGGAGCCGGTCGAATCCGTGACTGCCATCCGTGAGCTGACCATCCCCTCGCGAAGGGACGGCCGCAGCTGGATGGCGGCATCGTGGACCGGATCGCCTGTCGCCGCGTCGACCACCCTGCCATGGACCGACGTGGTGCGGTAATCGATGTCGAACGTCGCCGAGCCTCGCACCTGATACGTGGTCTGGTATGGCGTGATGCGCTGCGTATCCATCACCATGACGCTGTATTCGCCGTCCTCCAGGCCGCTCGCGCTGTACATGCCCTGCTCGTCGGCTGGAATCGAGACCATTGTCTGGCTCCTGCCGCGTGGATAGAACGACACGGTCGCCGCTGATAGCGGCCGCCCGTCGCGCGTGATGCGGCCGCGCACCACCACGTCCGTCCGGAACTCGAGATCCACCTGCTGCGAGCCCGCCACCTCCATCTGCACCGTTTTGGGCTGCGATGTCTTGCGCGAGCTGTAGTCGCGCGTCATGACCGTGGCCAGGACACGCACGCTCCCGTCCGGCGCTCCCTCGATGCGGTAGTTGCCCGAGGAATCGACAGCCGCGGAGGTCTGACCCGCCGGCGCGCTCGCTTCCACGACGGCGTTTGCGTAATCCGCCTCCGCCAGACCGCTGACGTGACCATAGATCACGCCACCGCGGCGGAGGGATATCCGCACCGGCGCGCCGGCCTGAACGTCGACGTCCTCCACCTTCCCGGGGGCGTAACCGGCCTTCATCGCGCGGAAGGTGTAACGTCCCGCGTCCAGCGTCTCGAACGTGAAGTTCCCGTTCGCGTCCGTCTTGGCCGAGCGTCCGAAGCCGGTCGAGTAGGCTTCGACACTGGCGTCCGCCACCGCCGCTCCGGCGTCCGTCACCACCATCCCGGTCACACGCAGGCCGCCTTCCAGGCGGACGTCCAGGCGCGTCTCGCTGCCCTTCAGATCCACCGTCTTGCGCGCGTTCACGTACTTTTCGTGCGTGAACTCGAACGACTTCTCGCCCGGCTCCAGGCCGTCGAGCACGTACTCGCCGGCGGCATCGGTCGTGGCCCGGCCGTCATTGAACATCGTGGCGGTCATGCGCACGTTGCCCGACGGCGTGAAGCGCACCTGTGCCCCGGCCACAGGCGAGCCGTCCGGCGCCGTCACCCGGCCGACCAGCTTCACGCCCGGCTCGAGCTCCACCTCCACGTCGCTGAGCGCCTTCCCCTCCTCGAGCGTCAGGCCGCCTTTGCGGCCGGTCGAGTAGCCGGGGGCGCTCACCACCAGGTTCACCGCACCCGTGGGGACGTTCTCGAGCGTGAACGTACCGTCATCGCTGGTGAAGCTGCGTTGCAGCGGCGGCATCATCATCATCATCGAGCCCGTATTGCGCGATGCCGAGATGCCGGCCTGGAAAGCAGGGACCGGTTTGCGGGTGGCTTTGTCGATCACCCGGCCGCTTACCTTTCCGCCCGGCGGCAGGTCGATGACCACGTCGCGGGCCGGCGCCGTCAGGTTCCGTTGCTCCATGATCAGGTCATCTTCCTTGCGCAGCGAAACGCGCGTCGGACCGGCCGCCAGGTCCGCAAGGGTGAATGACCCATCGGAGGCCGTGATGGTCATGCTCTGCTGGTCCGGGCCGAACGACGCAACCGACACCCCTTCGATCCCCGCTCCGTTGCGGACCACGCG
>JAXDJK010000423.1:0-3324 GCA_034665665.1 Acidobacteriota bacterium | reverse complement strand
CGATGGTGATCTTTCTGGCCGGCCTGCAGGGCGTGCCGGAGGAGCTGTACGAAGCGGCACGGATCGATGGTGCCGGGCCGCTGCGGCAGTTCTGGCATGTGACGCTGCCGGAGTTGACGCCGACGTTCCTCTTCGTCGGCGTGGTGACGGCCATCGGCTTCGTGCAGGTCTTCGCCGAGCCGTACGTGATGACGCCGGACGGCGGGCCGCTCAACGCCACGCTGACCATCGTCATGCTCATGTACCGCGAAGGCTTCCGCTGGTGGAACATGGGTTACGCGGCGGCGATCGCGTTCATCCTCTTCGCGCTGGTGCTGGGCGGCACGCTGCTGCAGGCGGTGGTGCGGAGGTTCGCGCGATGAGCGTGCGCCGCGTGACCGCGTCCACGCTGATTCACACGGCGCTGATCGCCGGTGCGATCGCCACGGTGATCCCGCTGCTCTGGATGCTCTCGGCGTCGCTGATGCCGGCCGGCGAGGCCTCTGCCTTTCCGCCGCGGCTGGTGCCGAGCCACATCACGCTGGAGCATTACACGTCGCTCTTCACGCGCCTGAATCTCGGGCGGGCGTTCGCGAACAGTATCTTCGTGGCGCTGATCGCCACGTTCGCGTCGCTGCTGTTCAATTCGATGGCCGGGTATGCCTTCGCCAAGCTGGAGTTCCGCGGCCGCGACCGCATCTTCGCCGTGCTTCTGGCCTCGCTGGCCATCCCGGCGCAGGTGGCGATGCTGCCGCTGTTCCTGATGCTGAAATCGGTGGGGCTGGTGAATACATACATGGGGGTGCTGATCCCGTACATGGCCACCATCTACGGGATCTTCCTCGTGCGCCAGTTCATGGGCTCCGTGCCGGACGATCTCCTGCACGCCGCCCGCATCGACGGCGCGAGCGAGCTGCGGATCTACTGGTCCGTGATCCTGCCGCTGGCGCGGCCGGTGCTGGCCACGCTGGCGATCTTTACGTTCATGTCGGCGTGGAACGATTTCATGTGGCCGCTGATCATCCTCACGGACGACGACAAGTACACGATGCCGGTGGCGGTGGCGAGCCTGGTCGGCGAGCACGCGCAGGATCTGGAGCTGATGATGGCCAGCTCGGTCATCACGGTCATTCCGGTGCTGGCGCTCTTCTTCGTGCTGCAGAAGCAGTACATCGCCGGACTCATGGCCGGAGGGGTCAAGGGATGAAGCTGGCGGCTCTGCTGCTGATGGCCGTTGCCGCGCTCCCGGCCGCGGCGCAGCTGGAGGAGCTTCCCTGGAAGGCCGTTCCGGCCACAGGGGTGGAGCTCACGATCAAGCCTGACGAAGGTGCGCTGCGCCTGGAGTTCGACTTCAAGGGCCACGGCGGCTACGCGATCGCGCGGCTGGAGCGGGAACTGCCGCTGCCGGAGAATTTCGAGATCACGTTCCGGGTGCGCAGCGTGGACGCGCCGCGGAACACGCTGGAAGTGAAGCTGGCGGACGAGTCGGGCGAGAACGTCTGGTGGTCGACCCGTCCGGACTGGGACTGGCCGCGCGAGTGGCGCCGCGTCTCGATCAAACGTCGGCACCTCCGCTTCGCCTGGGGTCCGAAAGGACCGGACGCGCCGCTTCCCGCGAAGGCGGCGGCGCTGGAGATCGTCGTCACCGCGGGGCAGGGTGGCCAAGGCACGGTGTGGCTGGACGACGTGCGCATCACGCCGCTGGAGACGAATCCCCCCGGTCCGCTTCCTTCGCTGCAGCCGCAACCGGTGCAGGACCTCGGGCGACGCTACGATTTTGCCGGTCTGGTCATCGATTGGAGCACGACGCCGCAGCGGTACGAGATCGCCACCTCGCTCGACGGCAAGACGTGGGACGTGGTGCGGCGCGTGGCGCGGACCAACGGCGGCCGTGACTGGCTGTGGATGCCGGATAGCGACGCGCGCTACCTGCGCGTGACCGCAGAGGAGGGCGAGATCGCGGCCATGCGGCTCCTGCCGCCCGAGCTCTCCACCTCGCCCAACGACTTCTTCGCCGCGATGGCCAAAGAGTCGAAGCGCGGCGATTTCCCGCGCTATCTGTACGGTGAGCAGTCGTACTGGACGGTCGTGGGCGATGAGGACGGCGGCGCGTACGAGGCGCTCCTGAGCGAGGACGGCGCGATCGAGATCGGCGGCGCACGGATCACCCTCGAGCCGTTCCTGCTCGTCGACGGCCAGTTGGTCACGTGGGCCGATGTCCAGGCCGAGCAGTTGCCGGGCCCGATCGTGAAGTGGCCGAAGCTGACCATCCGGCCGCGCGTCGAAGCCGGCGCACTCCTGATCAACTACATCGTGGCCCCCGACGCGGAGCTCTACCTGGCCATTCGTCCGTTTCAGGTCAATCCGCCGTGGCAGTTCCTGAAACGCGTCGGCGGCACCGTGCGGCTCCCGCGCATCGAGAAGAACGGGTCGTTCATCACCGCGGAAGGCGACGAGATCGCCACGATCGCCGCCAGCGGCGGCAGCTTCGGCGCGACCACGTTCGACAATGGCGACATCGTCGAGTATCTCCGCGCCGGCGACCTGCCGTCCGCGCCGGCGGTGTCCGACGACTTCGGCTATGCCTCCGCGGCTCTCTGGTTCCCGCGCAGCACGACCATCCGCATTCCGCTGAAGCTCGTGCCGCCCGCGCAGCATCATCCCGCGCCGGTGCCATTCACGGTGGACGTGCCGGCCGAGCCGCGGATCGGCAAGTCGATCGAAGCCAACCTGCACTACATCCTCGTGAACCGCGATGGTGCGGCCATCCAGCCGGGCTCGCGTTCGTACGAGCGCTCCTGGATCCGCGACGGCTCGCTCACCTCGGCCGCGCTGCTGCGCCTCGGGCGGGCGGACATCGTGCGCGAGTTCATCGAGTGGTACGCCGGCTTTCAGTACGACAACGGTCAGATTCCCTGCTGCGTCGGCGCCGCCGGAGCCGATCCGGTGCCGGAGCACGACAGTCACGGCGAGTTCCTCTACCTCATCGCCGAGTACTACCGCCACACCCACGACCGCGCGCTCGTGGAGCGGCTCTGGCCACGAATCGCCAGGACGGTCGCAGCGATCGACGCACTCCGTCACGAGCGGATGACCGAGAAATACGCGAACACGCCGTTCTACGGAATGGTCCCGGAGTCGATCAGCCACGAGGGCTACTCGGCCAAGCCGATGCACTCCTACTGGGATGATTTCTTCATCCTGCGCGGCCTCAAAGACGCGGCCTTCCTGTCGCAGGAGCTTTCAAAGCCCGAAGCCGCGCAATACGTGGAGTTGCGCGACACTTTCCGTCGCGATCTGCACGCCTCTATCCGCGCCACCATCGCCAAACACGGGATCGACTAC
>JAXDJK010000422.1:0-4718 GCA_034665665.1 Acidobacteriota bacterium | reverse complement strand
CTCGCCATGCACCGCCAGCGCCGCGCGGGCGAGTTCGATCGTTGCCGCGGCCAGCGTGTTGTGAAAGCGGCCCGAGATCGTAGCCGGCGAGCAGTGCGAGAACAGATCGTCGAATACTCCACGTACGATCGGGCGCGGATCGATTTCCCACGGCACGGCGCCGTCGCGGATGACGATTGGATAGCGTCCGCGCTCCGCGTCATCGGCCACCAGGTTCCAGCGGAAGGCCACTTCGCCTTCGTAACGCGCGATCGGTATGCCGAGGACCAGTGCGCCGATGGCGTCGAAATAACGGCCCACGCCGCGCGCCGGTGTGATGTTGACGTTGCGTGCGATCATCCGGCGGACGGCGTCGATGTCGTGGCGCGGAAGCTCGCGGAAGAGCGGGATCAGGTCAACCGGCGCCTCTCCTTCGAATGCGTCGTCGAGCAGCGCCAGCGCGATGCGCCACGGTTGACGAATGGCCTGGTCTCCGCCAGCGAGTGCGATCGGCCGGAACGTGGCGAAGCGTTCGTAATCGTCGTAGCGGGCGATGAGAATCTCACCGCCCCACAATGTGCCGTCGGTGCCGAAGCCGGTGCCGTCGTACGCGATCCCGACCACCGGTCCTTCGAGCCCGTGCTCGGCCATGACGCTGGCGATGTGTGCGTGATGGTGCTGCACGCCGATGCTCTCCACGCCCTCCCGCGCCAGCGCGTAACGGGTGGAGAAGTAGTCGGGATGAAGGTCGTGCGCGAGGACGCGCGGCGCCACGCCGACGAGCTCCTGCATCCGCTCGATGGCCGTTTCGTACGCATGCAGCGTGGCCACCGACTCGAGGTCGCCGATGTGCGGCCCGAGGAACGCGCGATTGCCGGCGGCAATGCAGAAGGTGTTCTTCAGGTGCGCGCCGCAGGCAAGGATCGGCTCCGCGAACGCGCGCGCCGTTTCGACGGCGCGAGGAACGAAGCCGCGCGCACGGCGGAGGAGGACCGGCTCGCGGCCGATCACGCGCACGACCGAATCGTCGACACGCGTCACGATCTCGCGATCGTGCAGGAGGAAGACGTCGGCAATCTCGCCGAGCTGCGCCAGCGCGTCGGCGTTGGTCGTGACCATCGGCTCGTCGGAGACGTTGCCGGAGGTCATCACCAGCGGGATGCCGGCGTCGGCCAGGAGGAGGTGATGCAGCGGCGTGTACGGCAGAAAGAGGCCGACCAGCGGCTCATGACGCCCTTTCGCCAGGACGATCGGACGCTCCGCCGATACGAGCAGCGCGCGCTCCTCCTCGGTGAGTACCGCGAGCGTCTCCGCCTCAGCGAGATCGCGGACCATCACCGCCAGCGGTTTGGTCTCGCGATGCTTCCGCTCGCGCAGGCGCTTCACGGCACCCGGCGACGTCGCGTCGCAGGCCAGGTGAAACCCGCCGAGCCCTTTCAGCGCGACGATCATGCCGGCACGCAATGCGCGTGCGGCGAAGCGGAGCGGATCGGGAATCGCGAGCTTCTGGCCATCCGGCGCCGCCACGGTGATGCGCGGACCGCAGACTGCGCAGGCATTCGGCTGTGCATGAAAGCGGCGGTCGTCCGGCGAGTCGTACTCATCGCGGCAGCGCGGGCACATCGCGAACGGAGCCATCGACGTCTTCGCGCGGTCGTACGGAGCACCCGTGACGATCGAGTAGCGCGGCCCGCAGTTCGTGCAGTTGATGAACGGATAGCGATGGCGGCGGTCCGCCGGGTCGAACAGCTCGTGCAGACAGTCGTCGCACGTGGCCAGGTCGGCTGGGATGGAGACGCGATGCTCGCCCGACACGACACTCTCGTCGATGACAAACGTCGCGCCATCCCGATACGCGACGCCGGTACAAACCACAGCCTGCACGCGCGCCGCCGCCGGCCCCTCGGATCGCAACGCGGCGGTGAAGTGCTGCAGCGCGTCCTCGTTCCCATGCGCTTCTACCGACACGCCGCGCGAGTGGTTCCACACCCGCCCCCCGATGCCCAGCGCCCGGGCCAGCTGATACACCCACGGGCGGTAACCGACACCCTGCACCGTCCCGCGGATCTCGATGTGAATACCGGCTGAAGCCATGTCGTCAAGGTACGCATCGAAAGATCATCGCGAGATGCCGGGGAACACATGGGCGGGTGACGGCCGTCACTCCGCGGACGTGAGTGACGACGAGGGGCCTCCGGCGGCCGGAGCCACGGGCCCCGGACCCCGTTGGTTTGGCCCAGCCTCCACAGCGACGTCTGTGATTGCTTGCGCGACTGTCGCGTGGAGGCTGGGCCAACCAACGGGGTCTGGGGCCCGTGGCCCCAGCCGCCGGAGGCCCCTCGTCGTCCCGTCGCGTTCAGGGCGTCACTGCCACCTTCATGACCCCGTCGAGCCGCCCGCCGAACACGCGGTAGGCCTCCTTGATGTCCGCGAGCTTGAAACGATGCGTGATCAGCGGACGCAGATCGAGCCGGCCGCTGCGCACCATCTCGATGAGGCGGCGCAGGCGTTCCTTTCCGCCGGGACAGAGCGTCGTCACGATGCGGATATCGGCCAGGCCGGCGCCGAATGCGTCGTACGGAATCTCGAGCTTGCCGGAGTAGACGCCGAGGCTGGAGAGCGTGCCGCCCGGACGCAGGACGCGCAAAGCGTTTTCGAACGTCGGCTGCGTGCCGAGCGCTTCGATCGCCACGTCCACCCCGCCGCCCGTGAGACGGCGGATCTCCGCGACGACATCGACCTTGCGGTAATCGAGCACCACGTCCACGCCCATCTTCTTCGCCATCGCCAGGCGCGCATCGTCGCCATCGACACCGATGACCATCGACGCCCCGAGCAGCCGTGCGCCGACAGACGCGCAGAGGCCGATCGGCCCCTGAGCGAACACCGCTACCTTATCGCCGAGGGTCACCTCGCCCGATTCCGCGCCGGCGATGCCGGTCGAGGCGATGTCGGCCAGGAGGACGACTTGCTCGTCGGTGAGCTCGTCCGGAATCCGGGCCATGTTCGCCTGCGCGTTCGGCACGAGCAGATACTCCGCCTGCGCGCCATCGATCGTGTTCCCGAACCGCCAGCCGCCCAGCGCCTCGCAATCATTGCCATGACCGCACTGCGAGCGATGACCGCCGAGACAGGCGTTGCACTGCCCGCATGGCGTGATCGCGCCGACCAGCACCCGATCGCCGATGTGATACCCCGTCACGCCGAGCCCGACCTCTGCGATCACGCCGACCGGCTCATGCCCGATGACCAGCCCCGGCTGGACGGGATACTCGCCCTTGACGATATGCAGGTCCGTCCCGCAGATCGTCGTCGTCGTGACCCGGATCAGCGCCTCCCCTGGCCCGGCATGAGGCCGCGGCACGTCTTCCACGCGGATGTCGCCGGGCCCGTGGAAGACCGTGGCGCGCATGGTCCTGGTGGTGAAGGGTTTGGTTTCCTCGAGGGGTGGGGCAAGGGTTGCGGACATTTGAAACCTCCGCCGACATCATTCGTCGCGCTGCACGCGCGGACAGCGACGGCGCACACGGATGGGTGTGAGGGTGGTCACACGGCGCCTGTTGCTGCCGGAGGAACGTGACGTTGGCGCTCTACGCGTTGGCGAGCGCGGCCCGGAAATCGCGCACGGCCTTCGTCAGCCTCACTCGACTCTCGTCTGTATCCGGGAGTAGGCTCGCCGCGATGCAACTCGAGATCGCAGAGCTCCTGCAGACGATCGCGCCACCCGGCTCCTTCGCCGTCCAGCGATCCGCGCCGGCGGAGGCACTCCGTATCGACGTGCAAGGCGTGGGCGCGCTCGATCTGCCTCTCGCGCCGCGGACCGTGTCGCATCTCCGTGACGTGGCGAAGCCGTCGCGCTACGGACTGCGCGAACAAACCGTGTTCGACACGAAGGTTCGCGACAGCCGGGAGATCGCCAGGAGCCGCATCCGCATCGACCAGCGCCGCTGGAACGCGACCCTGATTCCGCTGCTCGACGAGATCCGCGCCGGCCTCGGCCTGGCCGAGGGCGTCGTGCTGAAGGCCGAGTTGCACAACATGCTGCTCTACGAGCGCGGGCAGTTCTTCAAGTCGCACCAGGACTCGGAGAAGGGCGACGGCATGATCGGGACGCTGGTGGTCACTCTTCCGTCTTCATTCCGCGGCGGGGAGATGACCGTCGAGCAGCACGGCGAAGTCATGGCATTCCGCGGCAGCCGAAGCGACCTGCAACTCGTCGCCTTCTACGCCGACTGCCGCCATGAGGTGCAACGCGTGACCAGCGGAGCGCGCGTCGTATTGACGTACAACCTGCTGACGGAAGGCGTCGCCGCAGCGATGCCGCCGCGGGTCGAGCCGCACACGCTCGATGCCCTCGGCGACGCGTTGCAGCGTCACTTCGAGACGCCGCTCGGCGGCAGGTTCGGCGGCGAGGCGGCCGCGCCCGACCGCCTCGTCTACCTGCTCGACCACGAATACACCGCGCGCGGGCTCCAATGGGACCTTCTCAAGGGCGCGGACGCGGCTCGCGCATCGGCCTTGCGGACGGCAGCCGAGCGTCTCGACTGCGAAGTCTTTCTTGCACAGGCGGACGTTCACGAAACATGGCAATGCGAGAGCGATCCGGACGACTGGTATCCCTCCCGCGGCCGCTCGTGGCGCGATTCCTGGGATGACGACGACGGCGACGATGATCCTGCCGACGGCGGTGGAGACGACGCGGAACCGATCCTGTCGGATCTCATCGACACCGACATCGA
>JAXDJK010000421.1:0-3726 GCA_034665665.1 Acidobacteriota bacterium | reverse complement strand
CGCCAGCGGGAACAAACGCTTCGAGAAGCTCTGCACGAGCAAAGACGTGCGCGACGGCAGCGCGAGCTTCGTCGGCGTGAACAGTGATCCGAGCAACGATCCGATCGTGTCGATCGAGTTCGACGTGAAGAAGAAGCCGCGGACGCGGAGAACGATCACGCAGTACGGGATCAACCAGTTGACGGTGGTCGTCTGATGCGTCGTCTCCTCTCCATCGTGCCGCTGTTCCTGGCCGCCATGCTGGCGGCGCAGGAGCCGCAGCACGAGCCGCAGCGTTTCGAGCAGGGGGGCATCGCCGTGGAGTTCTCGCTCGATGCGGTCGATACCACCCAGCCCACCGCCGGGGCCAGTGCGATGGCAACGTTCCGGATGACCGACGCGCGGACCGGACAGCCGTTGCCGGGACTGCGTCCGCGGGCGTGGCTCAGCGCGCGGCGTTCCGAGGCGGTGGCGTCCGAGACGCCCTGCACCGACAAGATCCGCGGGTTCCTCGGCGGTCAGCTCAGCGTCCGCGCCGACGCCGACCTGAACGGCTACGAGATCATCACGCTCAACCACGACCGCACCGTCACCTTCATCGATCCACAGATCGCTTCCAGCATCAGCAAGCTGGAAAGCGCGGTCGTGCTCTCGGGCAAGGGCGCCGACTGGCTGCTCTCGCGCGATCGCAACCGGCTCTTCATCTCCATCCCCGCGACTGGGGAGCTCGCAGTCGTCGATACGATCACGCGCAGGCTCGTGCGCACCATCGCCACCGGCCCCGCATCGCAGCCCGGACGTGTCGCGCTCTCGCCGGACGGTGCGACGGTCTGGGTCGCGCTCGACGGAGCGGGCCGCGTCGCCGTGGTCGATGCGTCGGCCTTTACCCTGCTGGCCACGCCGGAGACCGGCGCCGGGCTCCACGCGATCGCATTCAGCTCCGACGGAAAGCTAGCCTTCGTCACGAACAGCGCCGCCGGCACGGTCTCAGTTCTCGACGCGCGGACGTACGCCAAACGCAGCGACGTCGCTGTTGCGCAAACCCCTGTCGCCGCGGCCTGGGGATCGCAGAGCGCGATGCTGTATGTCGCGTCGCTGAACGGGGAGACGCTGGCCGCCATCGATCCGGTGCGCGGCACCAGCACGACCATCGCGGCAAGCCGCGGCGTGGTAGCGGTGGCGTTCGAACCGGAAGGACGGTTCCTCTTCGCGGTCAACCAGCTCAGCGCCCAGGTGACGGTGATCGACTCCGCGACGAACGCGATCGTGGGACGCGCCGCGGTTGTCGCGGAGCCCGACCAGATCGCCTTCACTCGCGGCTACGCCTACGTGCGCGGCCTGGCCTCGGAGAAGTTCACGCTGATCGACGTCAGCGGGCTGCGCGCGGGACAGAAGGGCGAGCTCGCTCCGATCGCCATTCAGGCGGGACGGCTGCCGGCCACCGAGGCCGCCGAGGAGATCGGCGCGGCGGCGATGATCGCGCCGACCCCGGAAGGCAACTCGGTCCTGATCGCCAATCCGGCGGACCGCACGCTCTACTTTTACTCCGAGGGGATGATGGCGCCCCTCGGCACGCTCGACAACTACCGCCGCATTCCCCGGGGACTGCTGGTGCTCGACCGCAGCCTCGCCGAGATCGCGCCCGGCGTTTTCCGCGCGCCGGTGCAGCTCGCGTCCGCCGGGCGTTTCGACGTGCCGATGCTGGTCGACCAGCCGCGGCTCACGCACTGCTTCGAAGCGCGCGTCCAGCCCGGACCCGCCGCGAAAGGCAATGCCACACGCGCGCGCGTCGCCGCCGAGGTGCTGCTCGATGCGGCGAAGGTGCGTGCCGGCGACGACGTGCCGATGCGCGTGCGCATCGTCGATGCCGCGACGAGGCAGCCGATCGAGGGGCTGCGGGACGTGCGCGTCCTCGCCGTCGAGCTGCCCGGCATCTGGCAGCAGCGCCAGTGGCTCGCGCCCCGCCGCGGCGGCGTGTACGAGACCCGCCAGACCTTCCCTCACGCCGGCACCTTCCACGTGCTCTTCAGCGTCGAATCGGCGGGGGCCCGCTACAACGATCTGCCGGTCACGGTGGTAGAGGTGCGGCCATGAAATGGACGGCCACGCTGGCGTTACTGCTCGTGCTCGCCGCGGGAGCACAAGGCGCCGGAACCGCGCGCTGGGCGCCGTTGCGCAACGCCATTCCCGACACGCCGCTCGTCGATCAGAACGGCCGCGCGCTCCACTTTTACAGCGATCTCGTAAAGGGGCACACCGTCGCCGTCAACTTCATCTTCACGCGCTGCACGACCGTCTGCTCGCCGCTCACCGCGATCTTCCGGCAACTGCAGAAACAGGTTCCGGCCGATGTGCGGCTGATCTCGATCAGCGTCGATCCGTCCAACGATCGTCCCGCCGTGCTGAAGGCGTTCGCGGAACGCTTCCAGGCAGCGCCGGGCTGGAGTTTCGTGACGGGTGAGACCGCCGACGTGCAAGCACTGCTGACGGCGCTGGAGGCGTTCGCCTCCGACAAGCAGCAACACACCTCGCTGGTGCTGATCGGCAACGAGCCGGCCGGCCGCTGGACGCGCTCGGACGGCTTCTCGCCGGTGGCGTCGCTCACCGCCACGATCGCCGAGGCAGGCGCGGGCAGCACGAAATCGGAGTTGACGCCGCTTGAACGGGAAGGACGCGACATCTATCGCAACGGAACAGCGACGGCGCGCGAGCTGCGCGCATCGCTGCGCGGCAGCGGCGTCGAGCTGCCGGCGGCGGCGATGGCGTGCACGAACTGCCACGGAGCCCGAGGGGAAGGCACAACGGAGGCCGGCGTGCAGACGCCACCCGTGCTCTGGGACGCGCTGGCACGCGCGGTCACCGCCGGACGCAGGCGTCCTGCGTACGAGGAGCGTTCGTTCGCGAAGGCAGTCGTTCACGGCCAGCGTGCCGGCGGCGAGAGCCTTCTGCCGGCCATGCCATCGTATGCGCTCGAAGCGACGGAGCTCCGCGCGCTTGTGGCATACCTGAAGAAACTGCCGCGCGACGCCGACCGCGCCGCGGGCATTTCGGACGCGACGATCCGTGTCGGCGCGGTGCTCCCGCGATCCGAGGCCGGCGACGCCGTGCGTGCGGCGCTGACGGCGTCCTTCGCCGATGCGAATGACGGTGGCGGCATCTACGGCCGGCGCATCGAGCTGGTTACCGAAGACGCCGAGGAGGGAACGGTGGAGGCGACGCGCCGGCTGCTCGCGCGTCATGACGTGATCGCACTCGTAGGCAGCTTCGCACCCGCCGGACTCGATGGCGACGAGCTCTCGCGGCTCGACGCGCTGCTGACCACGGCCGGCGTTCCTCTGATCGGCCCGGTCGCGCCGCAGGTCGCGCGGGCCGGCGCTTCCATCTATCTGCTCCTGCCATCGGTCGCGGATCAGGCTCGCGTGCTCGCCGGACACGTGCAGTCGCGCGGCTTCACGCGCATCGCGCTGCTGCACGTGGCCGATGCATTCGGCGACGCCGCGGCGGCCGCGCTCGAAGGCATGGTTCCCGCGCTCGATCTTCGTTTTCACGCGCTCGACGCGAAAACGCTCGCCGCCCGCCTCGCTGCCGCGCATCCGGACTGCGTCCTCTTTTTCGGTGGCGCGCAGGACCTCGAAGTGGTGGCCGGAGCCATCGACGGCGCCGGACTGCAGGTGCCGCTCGTGACCACGACGGCCAGCGCCGGACGCGCGGCATTCGCGCTGCCGCCGGCGCGCGCCGTGTTGCTGG
>JAXDJK010000420.1:0-3513 GCA_034665665.1 Acidobacteriota bacterium | reverse complement strand
CCGTGCACGGCAGCGCACCCGACATCGCCGGACAGAACAAGGCGAACCCGCTGGCGCTGCTGCAGTCGGCGGTGCTGATGCTGCAGCACATCGGGGAGATGCAGTCGGCGCAGCGCATCCGCGACGCGATCACGAAGATCCTGGCCATGGGGCCGGAGTCGCGCACGCGCGACATCGGCGGCACCGGCTCGACGAGCGACTTCACGACGGCCATCTGCAACATCCTGCGGAAAGGTGTGCGGGCCGACGACTGAGTGGCCGGCCGGCAGCCATGGACCCGCTCGAAGAAGGTGTGGCGCTCTTCAACGAGACCCGCTTCTGGCACGCGCACGAAGCGTGGGAGCGTCTCTGGCTGCCGGCCACCGGCGACGAAAAGCAGTTCCTGCAGGGGTTGATTCAACTGGCCGCGGCATATCACCACGTGCAGCGCGGGACGTATCGCGGCGGCGTGCGGCTCTTCGACTCCGCGCTGCGGCGCCTTGCGCCGTTTGCGGAGGGGCATGACGGCATCGGCCGCGGCGATGCGGTTGCGGCGGCGGCGATCCATCGGGAGCGGATTGCGCGCGGCGAAGCGGTGGCGGCGGAGGAGTATCCGAAGCTGCGTTTTGTGAATTAATTTTTCTGCGCGCGGGCGGCGATGAGGACGCTACAATTGCCGCCTCGTCACACCGTTCCAAAAAGGCGCCCACACCTCATCAGCAGAGGGGTTTGCATGCAGGACATTGATCAACGGGACCGGGATCTCCTGAGTGCTCTGCAGGGCGATATTCCGTTCGTCTCGACCCCATTCGCCCTCATCGGGCAGCAGATCGACATGTCGGAGAAGGAAGTGATCAAGCGCGCCGAGCGGATGCGGCGCGATGGTCTCCTCCGGCAGCTGGCCATCCAGTTCGATTCCCGCGCACTCGGCTACCGCTCCTGTCTCGTGGCAGCACGCGTGGCATCGGAGCGGGTCGACGATGCCGCCGCGATCGTCAACGCGCACCCGGGCGTGACGCAGAACTACCGGCGGAACAACGACTTCATCCTCTGGTTCTCGATCGCGGTCTCACCGCTCTCGAAGCTGGGGCTGGAGCGGACGGTCGAGCTCCTCGGCGAATCAGCGGAGTGCGACGTGGTCCGTCCGCTGCCGACGCTGCGGCTGTACAAGACCAGTTCGTCCGACGGCACCGAGCATTACGCCGAAGAAGCGCACGCCGATTACACGCCGCTCACGCCGCTGGAGATCGAAGCCGTGCGGCTGCTGCAGCGCGACCTGCCGCTCCAGCCGCGGCCGTTCGATGCGTTGGCGCGGATGACCAGCGTCACGCCCGAAGATCTGCTGGCCGCGGCGAAGACGCTGCACAACCGCGGACAGATCCGCCGGATCACCGGCATGGTCACGCCGCGCAAGTCGAATTTCGTGGCCAGCGCGATGGGCGTGTGGGTGGTGCCGCCGGATCGCGCCGACGAGCTGGGGCCGAAGCTGGCGCAGCACCGCGCGGTGTCGCACTGCTTCCTCCGGCCGACGTACGACGACTGGCCGTACAACCTCTACACCACCGTGCACGCGCGGTCGGTGGACGAATGCGAGTCGGTGATCCACGACCTGGCCATCGATCACGGGCTGACGGAGAAGCAGACGCTCTTCCCGATTCGCGAGTACAAGAAGGTGCGCATCCAGTACTTCGCGCAGGAGAGCGACCAGTGGGAAGAGGCGCACGGCGGACGCGAGGCCGTGGCGGCGTCGTAGTTGTTCGAATCGATCACGGCGCCGAGCGTTTCGGCCCGTCTGCGCAACGCCGCGATCCCCCCGATCGCGGCGTTTCTCGTTGCGCAGGCATACGTCACGTTCTATCCGCTGCTCGCGCGCGTGCCGGCGGCGCTGTTCTGGGCCGTCGCGCTGATCACCGGCGCGGGAGCCGTCGCCGGGACCGTGCTGATTGCGCGGGTGGTGCGGAGGGAGCGCATCCGCGGAGTGGCGATCGGGTGGCTGGTCGCTGCCGCGGGCGCGGTTTACCTGGCGGGGCGAGTGTTTTTGGCGATGGTGATGCCGTGGTGGTAAGAGCCGGAATCGTGAAAGTTTTACGCGAAGCGTTTGGACTGCGGTGGCCGGGCTTCATCAGCCACCGCTTTCGTACAGCCACAAGCGCTGCCCACGTCACCGAACGAACTGTCGCGTGATGCCACGTGCACTGCCCCTGGCTGTACCAAAGCGGTGGCTGATGAAGCCCGGCCACCGCAGTCCAAACGCTTCGCGTAAACGTTGCGACCTTCGAGAATTACGACGGGTTGGGGTTGTCGGCTTTTTCCACGGCGGCGGTGGCGGCCTGGAAGCCGATCTTTGTGTGCGTGCCGTCGCAGAAGGGCTTGGTGACGGTGGCGCCGCAGCGGCAGAGGGCGCGCTTGGCGATGGGGATCTCGTTGCCCTGGGCATCGACGATCGTGAAGTCGCCGTCGATGAGGTACGGGCCGTTGTCTTTGATCTTGATGGTGACGCTCATGGAGTGACGCTCCTCAGAATATCGGGTTCTCGGATTTGTGGTGGAAGTCCCAGTTGAACGTGTAGCCGGGGAATGTCACCGGCACGGTGTAGGTGACCTCCACGGTGATGTAGCTGTTGCGGCGTTCGGTCTTGATGTTGTCCTCGCCGATCGGAAGCTCCAGCTTCTTGGCCTGATCGAGGATGGCGGCCCGGATCTGACCGTCGTTGTGCTGACCGGCCGAGCGCGCCTCGTCCGAGACGATGTCGCGCATCTCCGCGGCCTTGACCTTGATCGGAATCATCTTCCACGCGACCAGGATGGCCAGCAGCAGCAGAACCAGCGCGATGAGACAGCCGAAGTTACTTTCTCCCCGTTCCCGGCGATTGCGAAGCATCAGAACCTCCGTACCGGAGAGTAACAGGTCACTCGACCCATTTGAAGAGATGGCGGGCTCGTCGCGGGGCGGGAGCGGCATTCGGCGACACCGGCGAGGCCAGAATTTCGTCGTGCCCGTGTTCGCGCGGGGAAGACCAGAGGATCAGCCGCGCGCGTCCGACCACCCGGTCGGCGGCCACGAAGCCCCAGTTCCGGCTGTCGTACGAGTCGTCGCGGTTGTCGCCCATGACGAAGTAGCAGCCGGGCGGAACGATCTGGGCCTGGATCGCGCCCGACGAAGCCTGCCGCATCAGGTACGGCTCGGCCAGCGTGTGCGTGCCGACGCGGACGTGCCCGAGGCGGCTGTCCACCAGGTCGCCCGGCATCCCGATGACCCGCTTCACCATCAGCTCGTCGGCCTGAAGGGGCGAGCGGAAGACGACCACATGCCCGCGCTCCGGCATCTGCCCGAAATAGCGCGTCACCACCACCTGGTCGCCCACGGCGAGCGTCGGACTCATCGATCCCGAGGGGATCGCGTAAATGTGCAGCGCCGCCCGCGCGAGCATGGCCAGGCCGATCGCGATGGCGATCGGCTGGAGGATCGTGCGGAGGAGATTGCGGGTACGCATGGGTTTGCCGAGCAGAGAAGCCCGCCAGCCTTGTAACGATC
>JAXDJK010000419.1:0-3879 GCA_034665665.1 Acidobacteriota bacterium | reverse complement strand
TGGCCCAGGGCAACTTCGACGGCGCCGGCATCACCTGGGGCGTGATCGGCTTCACGCTGCAGGGCGGCGAGCTCGGAGCGATGATCCAGGAAGCGTATGCCGAGGAGCCGGAGACCGTGCGGGCCTGCTTCGGTGAGGAGACCGACACCCTCCTCGCCAACCTGAAGAAGCCGTGGAAGGATCAGCTGGCGTGGGCGGATGCGATCAGCCTCGGGAAGACCAAGGCCACGCTGGCCGAGCCGTGGAAGAGCTCCTTCGCGAAATTCGGCGAGACCGACATCGCCCAGCGCCTGCAATGCGAGCATGCCGACAAGTCGTACTACCAGCCGGCCATCGCCACCGCGAAGTCCTTCGGCATCGCCAGCGAAGTGGGCGTCGCGCTCTGCTTCGACATCCACGTGCAGAACGGCGGCATCAAGAAAGCCTCGGATCCGAAGATCCGCGCGCAGTTCACGGAGGGCATGTCGGAGAAGGAAAAGCGCGCCATCATCGCCAACGAAGTGGCCAGCACCGCCAAGGAGGAATGGCGAGAAAACGTCCGGAAACGCAAGCTCGCCATCGCCGAGGGTGAAGGCGACGCGAACGGCATCAAGGCCGTGCTGCGGAACTGGGGTCTGGACGAGTTCGGGATCTGACCTGCTCCTCGGCCATCTCCCGAAGGTGTCCCTGCTTCGTCCGGACGAACCACGTCATGTGCCGGCGAAGAAAGAGCCAGTCCGCGAGGTGGCCGAGCGGTCCGAGCGGCGCTTCCCACGTCAGCACATCGCGCATCAGCGTGCCGCCTTCGCGCGGGTGAAACTCGTGCACGTGCCGCAGCGAGCGGAAGATACCCTTCACCATCTCGTCATCGAAGCGGTGAGGCCGATCGACGAGCGTGATGCGCGCCACGAACCGCTGCCGCATGCCGAAGTGACGCCCCTCGAAGGCCACGAGATCACCCAGTTCCAGCACTCCGTTCAGCTTCCCCGGTGGTACCAACTGCTCGCCGGAAAACGCCGCGCTGCGGCGATGCGCCTCGACGTCGCGCGCCAGGTCGAAGCAGACCTCCGCCGGCGCGGCGATGAACGTCTCGATGATGATCGTCGTCAATCCTTGAAGTCCCGAAGCACCGCGGCCGCGGCCTTGTTGCCCATGCCTTCCAGCGCCTTCGCGGCACGTTCCAGATTCTCCGGGGCCGCATAGCCCTTCGGATCGAGCGCGCGCGACTTGTGCAGCAGCGCCTTCCCGCCTTCCACGTCGCCCGAGGCGATGGCCAGCACGCCGGCCATCCCGGTGGTATCGGGTGATTCCGGGTAGAGCATGACCCCGAGCTTCGCCGCGCGTGACGCCGTGGCCACGTCGCCGGCCTCCGCGGCGGTCTCGCCCACCGACACGAGATCGCCGGAATAGTCCGGCACGATCGACACCTTCGCCAGCGCCGGCGCGAATCGCTCCAGCTGTTCGAGATCGGCCGCGCTGGTGAGCGAGAACTGCTGCAGTTCCGGCGTCCAGATGCGCTGCCACTCTCCGCGCCAGCGTCCCACCCGCGCTTCAAAATCGGCGTCGAAGCGGTAGCTCTTCGGGATCGCGCGCGACGTGCGATAGAGCTGGATGTAGTCGCCGAAGAGCGCCAGTTCCCCCTCATGGTGATAGCGCTCCAGATCGACGCCGCTCTTCGCCAGCTGCTCGGCCATGTACGCGCCGACCTTGATGAACGCCTCGCCGGCCACGGGATGACGGCCGTCGGCGATCTTCTTCTCGTCCGCCGCCTTGACCGCGTCGTTGAAGTAGCGGAACGCCGCTGTCAGTTCTTTCGCATCCGGCGTGCGCGCCTTGCCGAAACGGTCGTAGTAACCGAGACCGTTGTTCCAGGTGAAGCCCATTGCGTGCATGGCTGCCTGCCCCTGCTTGTCCGGAACGGAGTAGCTCAGGTTCCAGCTGTCGCCGAGGAAGAGCGCGGCGATGCGGGCGACGATGGCGTCGAACTCCGCGTCCTCGAAATTCGAGGCCAACGCCACGGCGAAGTGCTGGCGCGGCAGGTAGTCGAGCTCCGTGCGCGTCTCCTCCTGCGCGCCGCCGTGCGCCACCACGAAACGGCCGTTGCGCGGCACGAGGCCGAAGCCGAGGCCGTAGCGCGTGGTTTGACCGCCGCGTGTCACCTGCGTCGTCCACATCGACTCGATCGTTTCGCGCTTCAGCACCCGGTCGAGTGTGGTGATGAAGGTGAGCATGTCCCCCACCGTGGAGCGCGTACCGCCGCCGCCGAAGCGGCTGCTGATGTTCACGTACTCGGAATTGCGCAGCTTTCCTTCTTCCAGCACATAGCCGCGCACGCGATGTGGAATGACCGCGCGCGGATCGTCCATGCGCGTAGCCGTCATTCCCAGCGGCTTCCACACCTCGTCGCGCATGAAATCACCATAGGGCCGGCCCGAGGCTCCTTCGATCACGGCGCCCAGCAGGTTGAAGCCGTACGACGAATACGAGTAGCGCGTGCCCGGCTCGGCGATGAGGTCCCACCCCTCGAACACGGCGATCGCTTCGCGCGTGGTCTTCGGCTCGCGGATGCGCCCTTCCACCATGTAGTCCTTGTAGTGACTGATCCCGCCGAGGTGGCCGAGCAGTTGCCGCACCGTGACCGGATACGCCTTCTTCGGAAAGTACGGCACGTACTTTTGCACCTCGGCGTCGAGGTCGATCTTCCCCTGCTCCACCAGCTTCATCACGCCCACGGCGGTCATCGGCTTCGTCACCGAGGCCATGCGGTACGACGACTCCGCCGTGGCCGGCACCTGGTTCTCGATGTCCGCGTACCCGAAGCCGCGCGACCAGACGAAATCGTCCTTCACGATGGCCACCGAGAGCCCCGGCATCTGCGTCTCCCGCATCTTCGTCTCAATGAACTGCTCGAGCTGGCGGATCTCCGCCGCATACCGCTGCTGTGCAGCCAATGGCAACGCGAAAACAAAGAGCAGTAGTGCGGCAACGACATTCCGACAAGGACGCATACCGTGATTGTATGGGGTAGGGAAACCCCCGGAGCTGACACTCCGTAAGTAACGGCTGCTCAAGCTGTCGAAGTGCGCCGATTTCGTCATCAACCGCTCTTCCTGAAAACGTTCTAGCATAGGGACATCGTGGTAACGACGGACAAGAGCGGCACGCCGTACGAGTACGTCGTGGTCGGCTCGGGAGCGGGAGGCGGCACGGTCGCCGCCCGCCTCGCCGAGCAGGGCCACCGCGTGCTGCTCCTCGAGGCCGGCGGCGATCCCCGCACCATGCAGGGTGCCGATCCGGCCAGCAATGGCGAGAACCGCATGCCGGCCGATTACGACGTCCCCGCCTTTCATGCGCTGGCGTCGGAGAACGAGGCCACGTCATGGGACTTTTTCGTCCGCCACTACAGCGACGACGCGCTGCAGCAGAAGGATCCAAAGTATCGCGAGGTCGTGGACGGCCAGCGCGTGGACGGCGTCCTCTATCCGCGCGCGGCGACGCTGGGCGGCTGCACGGCCCACAACGCCATGATCCTGGTGTACCCGCACAACGAGGACTGGCGGGAGATCGAGCAACTCACCGGCGACAGCTCCTGGTCGCCCGCTTCGATGCGCCGCTATTTCCAGAAGCTGGAGGATTGCCATCACCGTCCGCTGATGCGGTGGATTCACAAGCTGCTGCGGATCAATCTCACCCGTCACGGCTTCAGCGGCTGGCTGCGGACCGAGATCGAGGTCCCCAAGGCTGTCGTCGGCGACCAGAAGCTGAAGCACTTCCTGTACGACACGGTGGTGGGTGAGATCGAGGGCATCGGCGGCAACATCTTCCAGCGCCTGGCCGCGAGGATCAAACGCCTGCGCTGGACGTTCCTCGGCCGCGGCGATCCGAACGACTGGCGGCTGG
>JAXDJK010000418.1:0-3884 GCA_034665665.1 Acidobacteriota bacterium | reverse complement strand
CATTCCTCGAGCCCCACCCGCCCAGGTCCCTCGCTCGACGCTCGGGATGACAGCTAAAAAGAAAAAGCCCCCGCGGACGCGGTCCGCGGGGGCTGGCGATGCGAAGCGTTGCAAATGTTTACGGCAGAATCAGACGAATGACCACGCGGCGGTTGCGCAGACGGCCTTCCGCGGTGGTGTTGTCGCCGACGGCTTCGCGGCTGCTGCGGCCTTCGACCGTGATGCGGCTCGGGTCGATGCCGTGGCGGCTGACGAGGTAATCGCGAACGGCCTCGGCGCGGCGGCGATCGAGATCCTGGTTCGCACCAGTGTTCTCACGATCGTCCGTGTAGCCGATGACCAGCGCCGTCGCCGACGGCTCCTGCTTCATGCGCAGGGCAACTTCGTCGAGGATGGCTTTGGCGATGTTGGTGAGGCGGGCCGAGCCCGGCTCGAAGTGGATCTCGTCGGTACGGAGCTCCTGCGGCTGACGCGGCGCGACCACCGGCGGAGGCTCCGGCGGAGCCACAGGGGCCGGGGGGGGCGCTTCGACGACGGGCGGGAGCGGAACGGGTGCCGGCGGCGGCGGAACGACCGCGGCGAATGCCAGCGGGGCGAAGGTCAAACCGACCAGGCCGGACAGGCCGCAGTCGTCGAGCTCCGTGAACCGGCACTCTTCATTGTCGTCGGCAAACTTGGCGACGTTCCAGCGGGCACCGGCGCTGAGCGCCCAGCCGCTGTCGCCGAACCAGTGGCGCAGGCCACTGACGAGGAAAATCGGATTGTCGGGCTCGTGATCGCCGCCCGAATACCAGACCGTGTTGATCTCACTGATCCAGTTGGTGCGGCCGAACAGGCTGACCGGCATGTTCAGGCCGGCGTCGAGACGGAACTCGTCCGGCACTTCGCCGTTGCTGCCGAGGATGCCGGTGTCGTTGCCGCGGTCGTCCCGGGCCACGTAGCCGAGGCTCAGTGAGCCCATGCCGTGCGTCAGGTGACCGGAAATACCGAAGTCGGTGCCGCCGGTGGCAATGCCGCCGTCGTCGTCACCCGTTGGCAGGTCGACGAAGCCGGACACGGCAAAGCGCGTGGGGCTGTCCATCGGGGAGAGACCGAGCTTGGTGGCCAGGCGGATGTTGCCAAGGCCACTGTCGCTGAACTCGCCGCGATAGAGGAAGCCGTTGATGTAGCCGACGCGATCGCCGCCATTGGCAACCAGGCGATCCCACGGCACCATCGCCGAGACTTCCCAGCGATCGGTGATGCCGACGCCGATGGACGCGCTCAGACGATACTGGTCGTAGCTCATGTCCCGGTACTCGCGCGCGGAGAGCGGTGCGAGTGCCTCGGCTTCGCCGGCAGTCAGGTCATAGTCGTTGAAATAGACACCGAACGACCACGTACCACGCCGCAGCGTGTCGGCCGTGACGGTCTCGAACAACCCGGTCTGGCCGCTCGCCGTCGGGGCGAACATCCGGAGCTGATCGTCACGGGTGATGCTCATCGCATCCTGCGCCTGCAGGGATGCTCCGATCATCAGGAAACACAGAAGAAACAACAACAATCGTTGGGTGGAACGCAACAAGGTGACACCTCCTAAACCGCTTCGCACAGTCATTGGTCCGCGTACAATCGTGGGCGAATTACAAAACCTGTGCCAGAGTCGTTTGCAGTCTTTGTCGTAAAGACCTCAACCACTTGAGCTTACCATACGTTGAGCCGGGGAACGTCAGCCCGGCCTGAGACGAAAGGGACTCGATACCCGATGCGAATTTCCCATTTTGCCGCTATTGCAGCGGTAATTCTTGCTCCGCTGGTGCTCGCGCAGACGCCCGAGCCAACGCCGCAGGCACCGCCGCCTTCGGGCGGACCGGGCGTCCTGTCCGACGCGGCCAGCGGCGCGTACGAACGGCGGGACAACCTGCCGGCCGTCAACCTTTACCTCCCCGAGGGGCAGGCCAGCGTCCGGCTCCGCAAACTCATTCGCAATGTGCTCTTCGAGAGCCAGATCGACTACGAGTTCGTCAACGGCGACATCTCCACCTTCCTTCGTTATAAGTACTACGCGCGCAACTACACCTACCGCATCGGCGTGTTCGACTCGATCGAGTTCCCCGACATCGGCCAGTCCAGCGAGAACGGCTTCGACCGCGTCCGCGGCGCCCTCTTCCTGGTCGGTATCCCCAAGGACTACAACAACCGCTACTTCTTCCTGATGCAGGACGACGCCCTGACCTTCGGCGACGCCGACAACCCCGACAACCGCAAGAACAACCTGTACATGAAGGTCGGCTACCAGTACGGGACGCAGTTCGACGAGCGGATGAACGCCGTCGTCGGCGAGACCCGCGGCCGGATCACCCCCGTGCTGACGGCCTTCCGCGACATCGGGCCGCAGAAAACCGGCTTTGCGGTGGGCATCACCCAGTCGGGCCGCACCGCGGGCGCGGACTATCAGTACACGAAGTTCGAGGGCGAAGGACTGCGCCGGGTGGACATCACCAATACGTCCTTCCTCTTCTCGCGCCTGCACGTCGGCGCGTTCGTGGCCCGCGACGAGATGACGCCGGTGCCGCGCGACCGCAACGGCGACGGCCAGCTCGAGCCTCCGGATCCCTGGGAGTTCTATTCGATCCCGCGCTACGAGCTGTTCCGCCTCGGCGGCCGCGAGGCCCTGAAGGCAATCGACAGCAACGACGCCATCGGCACCCACGAGGTGCACCTCACCAACGAGGTGTTCGTCCCCGTCTTCCGCAACCGCAACTACCGCGCGGGCGCTCTCTACCTGAACACCATGTACGGGATCGGCTACGTCGGCCTCGGCTCGGTCGGCTACAACTTCAGCGACATCACCAAGTCCGACCGCTTCGCCGCCGACGCCGGCCTCGGCACCGAGATGGCCCTGGCCTGGCGCGACTACGACATCTACCTCTCCGTCGTCGCCGCCCACACCATCAAAGCCCCGGACCCGCTGGAAGGATTCGAAGTGCGGTTTTCGATTCGGACGGTGCGGTGAGGCAAGGTGTCAGGTCTTAGGTGTCAGGTCTCAGGAAAACCGGCGTCCGCGGATTCTCGCGCCGTCTCAGGAAACAGCGAGCGCGGATTCTCGCGGCCTGACACCTGCGACCTGACACCTGACACCTCAACAAACGGGGCGAGCTGTGCGCTCGCCCCGTTCAGGGTCCGTCTGTAGGAGAGTGGGTTAGAAACGGTCGAGGGTCATGTGGATCTCGCGGACGCCGTCGATGGAGCGCATCAGCTGCATGGCGACGTCTTTCTGGAGCTCGTGTTTGACGGAGCCGGCTACGCTGAGGACGCCGTTGCTGGAGTCGACGCTGAACTTGCAGCCGTCGAGGGAGCGGTGGACGCTGAGCTCGCGCTCGGCGGCGCGCTCGATGGCGCTGTCGTCCTGCGGCTGCACGATCTGGATGAGGTTGGCGACGCGAACGTAGCCGCGCTCTTTCGCCAGCGTGCCGAGCTGCTCGGCCTGCATCTTGTCCGAGGTCCGGCCGCGCAGGATCAGGATTCCGGCGATTTCGTAAACCTGAAGCCGATCGACGCCGGTGGCGGCGCCAACGAAACTGTCGGTGAGGTTCGTGGCCTGCGGAGTCGCCGCGTGGGCAACCGGATTGATCGAGATGAGGAGTGCAAGGACGGCGGCGGCTGTGATCGTGCGCTTCATGTTATTTAGCGTCTCCTGGCTGACTGTAGAGCACTAGACGTGCCAGCTTTCGTCCATTCGCCGGATCAATAGTTTAGCGCCAGTCACTGGAAAAAGTTACGGGCGGTTGTTCCGCAACGTCCAACCGGACCTGTAACGGCTCGTCCAGATACCGCTTCATATTATTGTGATGATTGTACACCCGCCACAGCAGCGTGGCCGCCAGAATGAGGATCACGACCAT
>JAXDJK010000417.1:0-4040 GCA_034665665.1 Acidobacteriota bacterium | reverse complement strand
TGGCCACCTTCCTGGCGGTGGTGTTCGAGCACCTGCTGGGCGATCAGCGGGTCAAGCAGTACGGCAAGTGGCATGCGTCGGCGGAGGCGGAGCGGCTCGGGCCCGCGGCGGTGCTGCTGGAGCGGCTGATCCATCGCGAGTACCGCACGCTGCCGGATGCGGTGTCGATCGTGCGCACGGTGCATCCCTCGCTGAGCGAGCGCGAGGTGCAGGCCATGGCGGCGCGACTGCCGGAGCGCGCGGCCCGGCCGCGGGCGGTGGACGTGGAGTCGATGGAGGAACTGCCGGTGGCCGCGCCGGCCTCCGCGGATGAACGCGTGGTCGAGGCGGACGTGCAGCGGCTGTCGGACCGCGCGGGGCAGGTGGTGCGGCGGCTGATGGCGCAGATGCCGGAGGAGGATCGGGCGCTGCTGCGGTTCCGCTTCGGGCGGGGGATGAGCATCGCCGACATCTCACGGATCATGCGGTTGCCACAGCGTCCGCTGTACCGCCGGCTGGAGGCGCTGCTGGCGCGGCTGCGATCCGCGCTGCAGGCGGCGGGAATCGACGCGCGCGACGCGGAGGCGCTGATCGGCGGGCCGGCCGCGCCGCTGGCATTCGGGCTGGGCAGTGGGAAATCGGCTGAGGGCAGTCCGTCGATGCAACAGGAGCCTCGATGAGGAACACGTGTATCGATCCGGAGACGCTGGCGGCCTTTGCGGAAGGCCGGCTGAAGCGTGCCGAGATCGCGCCGCTGCTGGCGCACCTGGAGACGTGCGAGGTCTGCAGCCGCGCGCTGGATACGGCGATCGACGTTTACGCCATGGAAGGGGCGAAGCCGGCGGTGACGCGTCCGCCCTGGTGGCTGGCCGTGGCGGCGATCGTGATCGTGGGGCTGTTCGCGATCCCGTTGCTGCGCAATCGCAACGCGGACGGTGAGGGCATCGCCAGGCTGGTCACGCTGGCGCCGCGCGGGGCGCGGGTCGTCGAGCCGCGGCTGTCGGGTGGATTCGCATGGGCGCAGTACCGCGGGCCGATGCGCGCCACGGATACGGGCCGGAACACGGAAGTGCTGAAGCTGGATGGCGCGGCGGGGGAGATCATCGAGCGGGCCGACCGCGATCACGATGCCGCGGCGGAGCATGCGGCGGGCGTGGCGCAGGTGCTGATCGATCAGCCGCTGCGTGGTGAAGAGCGGCTGCAGGCGCTCGTGGAGCGCTCGCCGCGCGATGCGAAGGCCTGGAACGACCTGGCGGCGGCGCGGTATGCGGCGGCGGCGCATCTGGAGCGGCCGTCGCTGTATCCGGAAGCGCTGGCTGCGGTGGACAAGGCCCTGGCAATCGAGCCGCGGCTCACGGAGGCGCTGTTCAATCGCGCGCTGATTCTGGAGAAGCTGGGCCTCCGCGCGGAGGCACGTACGGCGTGGCAGCGGTATCTGGAAGTGGATCCGTCGTCGCCGTGGGCCAACGAAGCGCGGGCACGGCTGGCGGGCCTCGGGCCGGTGGTGGATGGTTCGCTGTTCCGGCGTGAGCTTCCGCGGCTGGAGCGTGCGGCGGCGAGCGGCGATACGGCGACGGTGCGCGCGCTGGTGACGCGGTTCCCCGAGGAGTGCCGCCGGATTTCCGAAACGGAGCACCTCGGCCTATGGGGCGAGGCGGTGCGACGCGGCGACGCGGCCGAGGCGGCGCGGCTGCTGACGCTGGCCCGCACCATCGGGGCGGCGCTGGCGACGGCGAGCGGGGAGATGCTGCTGCGCGATGCGGTGCAGGCCATCGACGGCGCGGATGCGGCGAAACGGGCCACGCTGGCCGAAGCGCATGCGACCTATCGGCAAGGCCGTCTGGTGTACAGCCGGCACTTGCCGTCGGAGGCCGAGTCGAAGCTGCGGCGCGCGGCGGAGCAGTTCGCCGCGGGCGGCAGTCCGATGGCGCTGGTGGCGCGGTCGTTCGCGGCGAACACGCGCTTCGATCAGAACGACGTGGCCGGCGCGCGGGCGGAGTTGGAGGCGCTGGCCGCCGGCAACAACCCTGGGTATACGGCACTGTCGGCGCAGGTGCAGTGGGAGCTGGCGCTCTGCGCGACCGTGGACGCCGACTGGGCCGGCGCGCTGGTGCCGCTGCGCAGTGCCGAGGCGGGATTCGGGCGGCTGGGCGAGCGCAATCTGCAGGGCTTCATGACCACCATGCTGGCGCAGACGTACGCCTCGCTGGGCCGGCCGGACGAAGCGTGGGCGGCGTGGATCCGTTCCTTCGATCTCATGAGCGCGCAGCCGGGCGGCGGGGATCGCCTGGCCGTGGCTTTGACCGCGGCGGTGATCAGCGACGTCCGCGGCGGACGGCGTGAGGCCGCGCTGGCGCTGCTGCGCGTGGCCACCTCCACGGCACGTGAAGCGGGCCACGCTCCGGTGCTGGCCACGGCCCTGGCGTGGCAGGCGGTGCTCGAAGCGGAGCTCGGCGATGACGCCGGTGCGCGGGCCACGCTCGGCGCGATCGGCGGCGTGGTGTCGGGCATCAGCGACGTCAAGCTGCGCGAGCGTGCCGTGGCCGATGGCGATCTGGCCAGCGGTGCGGTGCTGCTGCGGTCGGATGCCGGGCGTGCCGTGTCCCTCCTCACGCGCGCGGCCAGCTCGTACCAGACGGCCATGCCGGTCCTGCTGCCGGAGACGCTGCTGCTGCGGGCGCGGTCGTACCTCCGGCTCGGAGATCAGCAGGCCGCGGCGCGCGATCTGGAGGGTGGCATCGAGGCGATGGAGCGGCACTGGACGGACGATGCCGGATCGATCGGCGGAACCGGAATGATCGACGCCGCCGATGCGCTCTTTGAAGAGGCGGTGGTGATGAGTCTCGCGCGCGGCGATGCGGTGGCGGCCTTCGATTACGTGGAGCGGCACTGCGCGCAGTCGGCGCGGCGTACTACGGACGGTGATGGCGCCGGCACGAGCATCGAGCGCCTGCAGGGGAAGCTCCGCGGGAGCGGCGTGGCGGTGCTGGAGCTGGCCACGACGGAGAGGGAAGCGATCGCCTTCGTGGTGACGGAGAAGGATTTCACCGTCACGCGGACACCGTTTGCCCGTGTGGCGATGAGTGGGCTTTCGCGGCGCGCGCTGTATGACGCGCTGATCCGTCCGTCGTCGGCCGCGCTGTCGGCGGCGCGGATGCTGATCGTCGTGCCGGATGCGGCGCTGCAGGCGGTGCCGTTCGCGGCGCTGGAGGACGGCAGCGAGCCGCTGGTGGCGCGGATGCCGGTGGCGATCGCGGCGAGCGCGGCGTCGCTGCGCGAGGCGGAGGCTTCGGCTGCCGGGCAGCGCATGACGCTGGCCGTGGCGCTGCCTGCAGGCGAGGCATCAGGGAACGCGGCGCTGCCCGAAACGGCGCGTGAGATCGAGGACGTGGCGTCGCTCTACGGCCGTTCGCGGCTCATGCGCGGCGGCGAAGCGACCTTCGCGGCGTTTGTCCGCGCCTCGCGCGACGCCCGGGTCGTTCACCTGGCCTCCCATACCGAGAGCGGTGCCGGCGAGACGGCGCTGGTGTTCGCGCCGCGCGAGCGCGTGTCGTGGAAGAGCATTGCCGGCAGCGCGCTCGGCCAGCCCGAGGTGATCGTGCTGGCGGCGTGCGAGACGCTGGTGCGGCCTCAGGCCCGGCAGTCGCGCGCGCTGAGCATCGGCCAGGCGTTCGCCGCGTCCGGCGCGCAGGAGATCGTCGGGACGCTGGCGCCGATCGCCGATCGCGAGGCACGGGCGATCTTCCGGGTCCTGCACCAGGAGCTGGCCGCCGGCACGTCCACAGCGGTGGCGCTGCAGCGCGCGCAACTCGATGCGCGCGCCCATCAGAACGGCGCCTGGGCCGACGTCGAGCTGCTGACCACGCGCATTCCGCGATGACGTGTGGAAAACGGCCGCAGGCCGTCCGTCCACGTTGATCGAGAGGAGGCACGATGACGAAAACCGCAGCAGTTCGATTCTCCGGCATATGTACGCACCTGACCCACATCTGGCCCAGGGAGCACCAGGTCATGCTCGCCGACGTGAGCGATCCCGCCACGTACGCGGGGTTCCCGCGGCT
>JAXDJK010000416.1:0-2706 GCA_034665665.1 Acidobacteriota bacterium | reverse complement strand
GGCCGCCTCATCGACGAAGCCGCGGCACCGGTGGCCGGCGCCACGGTGCGCATGCTGCGTCCGAGTGCATTCGGTCCCGCGCTGGCGTACCTCCAGCACGACTGGATCGAAACGCGGTCCGCCGTCGATGGCACGTTTCGCCTCGACGGGCTGGCGCCGGGCATCTACGCACTCTGGGCCGAAGCCGCATCACGCGCGCCGGTGATCCGCGGTGGCCTCGAGCTCGCGGCGGAACTGCCGAACGGGCAACTCGATGCCGGCGACCTCCGCCTGCCCTCCGGACGGACCGTGATCGTCGAATGCCGGCCCGTGCCGCGCTGCGGATCGCACGCGACGCTGACCACGCCCGGCGCGGACTGGCTGCCCATGACCGTGCCCTGGTCCGGCGATCTCGCGACCCTCGGGCCCATCGCACCCGGTCCCGCCACGCTGCGCATCTCTGACCGTCGTGGGGTCTTACACGAGCGTACCGTCGACATCGCGGAAGGGGAGCCGGAGACGCGCATCCGCGTCCGCCTGGCCGGCGTCGAAGTGACCGGCCGCGTGGTGCGCAACGGCAAGCCGGTGGAGAGCGGACAGGTGGTCCTCTCGCCGTCCAGCGGCGCACCGCCGCGGTTCATTCAGATCGCGCAGCGCGGTGCCTCGGGCACGATCGGCAACGAGATCGTCGGCGCGATGCCGCGGCAGCTCTCCGCGCCCGTGAGCGACGGCGGGGCCTTCCGGCTCAGCGACGTCGCACCCGGTCAGTACACCGCGACCTGGTCGTCGGCGGCAGCGCAGTCCGCACCGCAGCGCGTGACCATCGGCGAGAGCGTCACCCCACTGCGCATCGAGCTCTCCGGCGGCGCCGTGGCGGGCCTGGTCCGCGCGCACGACGGTGCCCCGCAACCGCATGCGCTGGTCACGGCCGAGCAGGGAACGCGGCGCACGAACGTGATGGCTGCTGCCGACGGAACGTTCTCGGTCGTCGGGCTGGAACCGGGTGCCGTCACGCTCCGCGCATCGTCGGGACCGTCCGCAATCGCCGCGGCGACCGCCACGGTCACCGACGGGCAGACCGAGCACGTCGAGCTGACGCTGGATGACGCAAAGGAAACCGCGTTCGACGTCTCAGTCACAGCCGCCGCCGCACCGCTGGCCAATGCCTACGTCTTTCTGCACGACGCCGGCTCGCTTCGGGCCGTCACCACCGGAGCCGACGGTTCGGCCGCCTTCCGCATCCGGCCCGGCGACCGCCCGCTCACCATCGCCATCTACAGCCCCGCCTTTGGCTGGACCTTCGCCGGCGCCAGCACCACCACCGGCAAACTCTCCATCAACATCACCGCCGCAACCGCCGGCCTCCTTCTCAACGCCGACCGTCCCGGTCCCGTGACCATCGACGCCCCCGGAGGCTTTCCCCTCCACGCCGCCCTGGCCATCCTCGGCATCCCCACCATTACGCCCCTCCGTATCGACCACCTCCCCCGCGGCACCTACACCATCCGCACGCTGAACCGTCAGGAGCTGGTGACTCTCTCCGACCGCGTTCGCGACCTCGGTATGTGAGGTCCTGTCGTGGTTCCTCCACGCCCCGGCGGTCATGATGCACGACTCGTCGGTGCTCCGCGAATGGCTTTTACCCATTCGTGCACGACTGCTCGATCGTTCGAGAGTGCCTCCGAACCATTCGTGAAGCAGACGTCTGTACTTCATGAGCGGCTCCGACCCACCTGCGTACAACACTCCCTTGGTTCATGAGCGACGAAAACCCATTCGCGAAGGGCTCGAACCCATTCGCGAAGGATGCATCTCTCCTTCGTAAACGAGTCCGACCCGTTCGCGTACGGTATTTTGTGGTTCGCGCACGGCTCAGACCCATTCGTGAATGGCTCGGACCCATTCGTGAACCACTTCTCGTGGTCTTGATCGCAGGCGGTGGGTGTGACGCCTGCACAGGACGATGTTGCCATCACGGCAGGACATCTCTCCGCCACGGGTCCGCGCAAGTTGTTGAAAGTATTGAAGGTCGTGACGGTCGCGACGTTGCATCACGGACGCGCATGAGACGCCGTTACGCAGAGTTGTTTGCCTTTCTCCTGGCCCTCACCCTCCGTACCTCCGCCTGCGCCAGCTATCACGATCGCGTGGCCCCGCGGCACGAAACGCTCCCGGTGGTGCAGCTGCCGACGCTCAAGGGCGAAGCGATCGCGCTCGAGATGCTCGATTCCGTCGGCCAGCCGATCGTCGGGCAGAGCTATCTCCGGGACGATCTGGAGAACGTCCTGACCAAGGCCGGCCTGCGCATCGACGACCAGGCCTCGCTCGTCCTGCGCGTGACCACGCACTACCTGCCGGACAGCGGCTACCGCGTGGGCCGCTTCCAGTCCTGCGGTCACCTCTCGGCCCTCCTCCTGCGCGACGGCCGGCAAGTCGTGCAGCCGATCTCCAGCCGCGCGTGCATCGACGGCACGCCCAATCCCTGGGAAAACAAGGAGACCCAGCGGACCAGCACGAACGCCGCCGAGATCGGCTCCCGCGTCTACTTCGCCACGGTCAGCGACTTCCTGCTGCGCTTCGAGAAAGCCAGCGCAGACCTCGGCCGGAGCTGAAGCGCTCCGTAGGGTGTAGTGCGTGTCTCGCGGAAACCGCGCAAGGTCACGCGAAGCGTTTGGAGTGCGGCGCTTTCCCGCCGCTCTTGTACAGCCATGAGCAGCGTTCGTCGCA
>JAXDJK010000415.1:0-8042 GCA_034665665.1 Acidobacteriota bacterium | reverse complement strand
CAACTGGTGATCCGCAAGATGCAGGGCCGGATGCAGGGGGCGGCATGACCTCCGTACCGATCCCGGGCGCTCCTCCGGCGGTGAAGCTGGCGGGCGGCGGACGATTCGCCGACAAGGTGGCGGTCACGCTCCTCGGTGCGAGCGTCGTCCTGATCCTGACCATCCTGGTGGTCATCCTGGGCAACGTGATCGTGCACGGCGCGGGCGCGGTGACGTGGGAGTTCATCACCGAGCCGCCGCGCGCCGGCCTCACCGAAGGCGGCATTTGGCCGGCCATCGTCGGCACGGCCATGCTGGTGCTGCTGATGACCATCGCCGCCGTGCCGCTCGGCGTGGCCACGGCCATCTACCTTCACGAATACACGCCGGCCGAGGGGCTGAACCGCGCGTGGAACCGCTTCAAAGCGTCGAAGGGACGCCCGGACCGCAAGAAGCTCTTCCTGCGCGCCGTCTCCGCGCTCCTGGCGACGATCACACGCAGCGCGGTGGCGAACCTCGCCGGCGTGCCGTCGATCGTGTTCGGTCTGTTCGGCCTCGGCTTCTTCATCAACTTCATCGGCCGCAATCTCGATCGCGTCACGCAAACGCCGGGCGAAGTGGTGTGGGGACAAGGCTCGCTGCTCTGGGCCGCCTGCACGCTGGCCCTGCTCACGCTGCCGACCGTCATCGTGGCCACTGAAGAAGCGTTGCGCACGATCCCGCCGGAGTTGCGCGAAGCGTCGCTGGCCCTCGGCGCCACGCAGTGGGAGACCATCCGCCGCGTCGTCCTTCCGGGCTCGCTCGGCGGCATCATGACGGGCGCGATCCTCGGCATCTCCCGTGGTGCCGGCGAAGTCGCATCGATTCTCTTCACTGGCGCGGCGTACTACCTGCCGTACCTGCCGCAGCGTGTGACCGACCAGTTCATGCACCTCGGCTACCACGTGCTGATTCTCTCCACACAATCACCGGACGTCGAAGCGACCAAGCCGCTGCTGTACGGCACCGTCTTCGTGCTTCTGGTGCTGACCTTCCTCCTCAATCTGACAGGCGTCGTCATTCGTTCGCGGACACGCTCGCGTCTCAAGGGCTGATTCGGAGATGACCACGACAAAAATCAGCGTTCGCGGCTTCAACTTCTTCTATGGCGAAGCGAAGGTCCTGCACGAGATCGAGCTCGACATCCCGGAGAAGCAGGTCACGGCGTTCATCGGGCCGTCCGGCTGCGGAAAATCGACGTTTCTGCGCTCGATCAACCGGATGAACGACATCATCCCCGGAGCGCGTGTCGAAGGTCTCATCGCCATTGACGATCAAGACCTCTACGCGCCCGGCGTCGACGTCGTGGCGCTGCGGCGCCGCGTGGGGATGGTCTTCCAGAAGTCCAATCCTTTCCCGAAGTCGATCTACGAGAACATCGCCTACGGGCTGCGGATTGGCGGGGTGAAGGACCGTCGGATCCTCGATGAAGTGGTCGAGCGGTCGCTCCACCGCGCCGCGTTGTGGGATGAGGTAAAAGACCGCCTCGGCTCCAGCGCACTTGCATTGTCGGGCGGCCAGCAGCAGCGCCTCTGTATCGCGCGGGCGCTGGCGGTCGATCCCGAGGTGCTGCTGATGGACGAGCCGGCCTCGGCGCTCGATCCGATCGCCACACAGAAGATCGAAGAGCTTGTGTACGAGCTGAAGAGCAACTACACGATCGTGATCGTCACGCACAACATGCAGCAGGCGGCGCGCGTATCGGACCGCACGGCTTTCTTCATGCTCGGTAAGCTGGTGGAGTACAGCGAAACCAATGCGATCTTCATGACCCCCAAACAGAAGCTGACCGAGGACTACATCACCGGACGATTCGGATGAGACATTTCGATAGAGAGATTGAAAAGCTGAAAGAGGAGCTGCTGCGCATGGGCGCGATGGTCGAGGAGCAGATCAATGAATCGATCCGGGCTCTCCTCGAGCGCGAGACCGCGGTGGCGGAGCGTGTGATCGAGTCCGATACGGCCATCGACCTGATGGAGCTGGAGATCGATGCGCACACCGTGGAGCTGATCGCGAAGATGCAGCCGGCCGCGGTGGACCTGCGCTTTGTGGCCACGGCCATGAAGATCACGCCGGAGCTGGAGCGGATCGCCGACCTGGCCGTGGACGTCTGCGAGCGGGCCATCGAGCTCAATCGTGAGCCGCAGCTCAAGCCGCTCCTCGATATCCCGCGGCTCGCGCGGATCGCGCAGGACATGGTGCGTCAATCGCTCGATTCGTTCGTGCGCGGTGATGCCGTGCTGGCGCGGCAGGTGATCGCCCGCGATGACGAGGTGGACTTCCTCACGGAACAGTCTTTCCGCGAGCTGCTCACGTACATGCTCGAAGACTCCGGCAACATCTCGCGCGCCATCCGGCTGACCTTCATCGGAAAATACTTCGAACGGATGGCGGATGGCGCGACGAACATCTGTGAGATGGTCGTCTACCTGGTGGAAGGAAAGGTCATCAAGCACAGTAATGAACCGGTCTAGCCGTTCACCGGCCGACGCGCCGCGCGCCGCGGGGCGGGTGGCCCTCATCGAGGACGACGCCGATCTTTCATTCACGATCGGCCTCAATCTCGAGCGGGAAGGCTACGCCGTGTCGCGCTTCGCGAATGGCCACGAAGGATTGGTATCCGTGCAGCAGGGCGGTTTCGATTTCCTCGTGCTCGACCTGAACCTGCCGGACCTCGACGGCTTCACCATCTGCCGCGAGCTGCGGCGCAATGCCGCCACGTCCAAGCTGCCCATCCTCATGCTCACGGCGCGCTCGAATGAAGGCGACCGCATCATGGGCCTCGAGCTCGGCGCGGACGACTACCTCACCAAGCCGTTCAGCGTGCGCGAGCTCGTGGCGCGCGTGGCGGCCATTCTGCGCCGGGCGCGCGGCTCGGACGACGACGCGACGGTCTACGACGACGGCCAGCTGCGCATCGACGGCCGCACCTTGCGCGTGTACGTCGATGGCGACGAGGTGAAGCTGGCGAAGAAGGAGCTGGAGTTGCTCTGGATGCTGGTGCGGAACCGTCCGTCGGTGGTCTCACGCGACCACATCCTCGCCGAGGTCTGGCAGATGGCGGACGATGTGGAGACCCGCACGGTCGACGCGCACATTCGGAACCTCCGCAAGAAGATCGGCAGGGGGCGGATTCACACGGTGATCGGCTACGGCTACCGGTTCGAAGAGAATGGGTAGCCGCTCATGCACCCGCTCCGCCTCCTTCTTTATGCTTCGCTCGTCATCGCGGTCGCGGTGGCGTGGGGATTCGGCGCGGCGTTGCAGCACGCCGGCGCGGGAAATGCGGCGGCAACCGTCCTGGCCGTCGTCGCGTTCGTGCTTTTCCTCCTGCCGTGGACCGGAGTGTTCGTGTGGGCCATCCGTCGCGCCGGGGATCTCGATCAGCTGACGGAGCGGACGCGCGCCCTGGCGGAAGGGATGACGGAACGCCCGATTGCCGACCGGACCTATCACGGCGAGCTCGATGATCTGGCGCGAGGGGTGGAAGAGCTGCGCGCCACCATCAATCGCCAGCGCGAAGTGCACGAGGAGCATCGTGCGGCGATGGAAGAGATCGTCGCCTCGCTGGGTGAGGGACTGATCGCCGTGGATCCGAAGGGGCGCGTGGTGTTCGCGAACCCGCGGGTCTCGGAGCTGTTCGGCGGTGGCGGCAATCCGGTTGGACGGTCGTTTCTGGAGGTGGTGCGGCGGCAGTCGGTAGTGGCCGCGCTCGATCAGGCGCTGGCCGGCCATGCCTCCGCGGACCGGCTGGTGATCGGCAGCGATCCGGACGAGCGGCAGATCGAGGTGCGCGTCTTTCCCGTGCTGGCGTCGCGCGAGATTGCCGCGGTGGCGCTCTTCATCGACGTGACGCAGCTCGAGCGCCTGCAACGCATCCGCAAGGACTTTCTCGACGATTTCTCCCACGAGGTGCGGACGCCGTTGGCCGGGCTGCGCTCGGCGGCGGAGACGCTGGAAGAGGATCTGCCGCCGGAACTGGAGGCGAAGCTGCGCGAAGTGATGCGCCGGCAGCTGGCCAGGATCGAGCGGCTGGTGAAGGACCTGTCGGATCTCAATCACATCGAATCGGGCAAGATCGATCTGCAACGCCGGCCGGTGAACCTGCTCGACGCAGCCGCGGAGCTTTGCGATGACTATCGCAGGCGTGTGGACGCCGGGATCGCGTTCCGCGTGGAAGGGGAGGCGGTGGAAGCCAGCGTCGATCCGGCGCGCGCTCAACAGATTCTGTCCAACCTTCTCGATAACGCCTGGAAGCACGGAGGGGGGAGGGGAGAGATCGTGGTGGAGGTCGGCACGGACGGGGCGGAGGCCGTGGTGCGGGTGTCGGACGAGGGGGAAGGCATTCCGCCGGCGGAGCTGGATCGTGTCTTTCACCGTTTCTATCGCGTCGACCGCAGCCGGTCGCAGGACGTGCCCGGCACGGGTCTCGGGCTGGCCATCACCAAGCACCTGGTGGCGCTGCACGGCGGGAGCATCCGCGCCTTCAATCGAGCTGGTGGTGGCGCTACCTTTGAGGTTCGCCTGCCGCGCGCGTAACCGTCTGCTAGAATCCGCCCGCTTCAGGAGGGGTCCCGTTGGCAAGATTCCGCCTCATCCCGCGCGAAGAAAAGTTTTACGAGGACTTCAAGCAGATGGCAGATCAGCTGCGCATCGGCGCGCAGTTGCTCGATCAGATGCTCGCCGTCGATCCGCCGCTCTTCGACAAGGCCCATGAAATCAAGGAGGTCGAGCACCAGTGTGACTTCCTTACCCACGAGATCATCCAGAGGCTGAACAAGACCTTCGTCACGCCGATCGACCGCGAGGACATTCACTCACTGGCCAAGACGCTCGACGACGTTATGGACGCGATCGACAGCGCGGCCGCGCTCATTCCGATTTACCGGATCAGCTTCATCCGGGCCGAGGCGCGGGAGCTGGCGCGGGTGATCATCGCCCAGACCACCGAGGTGCGGGCGGCGGTCGAGGCGCTGGAGCGGCGGGAAGGTGTACTTGTCCGGGCCATCGAGATCAATCGCCTGGAGAATGAAGCGGATCGTATCCACGGAGCTGCCCTTGGCCGATTGTTCGATGAGGAGAAGGATCCGATCGCAGTGATGAAGTGGAAAGAGATCTTCGACATCCTCGAGGAGGCGACCGACGCCTGCGAGGATGTGGCGAACCTGCTCGAAAACATCGTCGTGAAGCACGGCTGATCCGACCATGCTGCTGCTCACTGTCGTCGCGCTGATTGCCGTCGCGCTGGCGTTCGATTACATCAACGGCTTCCACGACGCGGCGAACTCGATCGCCACGGTGGTCTCGACGCGCGTGCTCTCGCCCGGGCAGGCCGTGATCTGGGCCGCGTTCTTCAACTTCGTGGCGGCGTTCACCTTCGGCACGGCCGTGGCCAAGACCATCGGCAGGGGGATGATCGAGCTCTCGGCGGTCAACTTCTCCGTCATCTTCGGCGGGCTGATGGGTGCCATCATCTGGGACCTCATCACCTGGTACTTCGGCCTGCCGACCAGCTCCTCGCACGCCCTCATCGGTGGATATGCCGGCGCCGCGGTGGCGAATGCCGGCTTCGGCGCGATCATCATTTCGGGCTGGACCAAGACGTTGACCTACATCGTCCTGGCCCCGCTCATCGGGATGGTGCTGGCGCTCCTGATCACGGTGGCCATTTTCTGGATCTTCCGCCGGACGCATCCCACGCGGGTGGACCGCACGTTTCGAAAGCTCCAGCTCGTTTCGGCGGCGCTCTACTCCCTCGGTCACGGTGGCAATGACGCGCAGAAGACCATGGGTATCATCGCCGGCGTCCTCGTGACCGCCGGGTACATGAAGACGTTCGAGATTCCGGTGTGGGTGATCCTGGCCGCGCACGCCGCGATCGCCCTCGGCACGCTCAGCGGTGGCTGGCGCATCATCCACACGATGGGCTCGAAGATCACCCGCCTCCAGCCCGTGGGCGGCTTTGCTGCCGAGACCGCCGGCGCGACCGCCCTCTTCCTCGCCACCGCCCTCGGCGTCCCGGTCTCCACCACCCACACCATTACTGGTGCCATCGTCGGCGTCGGCGCCACCCGCCGCCTCTCCGCCGTCCGCTGGGGCATCGCCGGCCGCATCGTCTGGGCCTGGGTCCTCACCATCCCCATGGCCGCCCTCATCGGCGCGATCATGTTCCTCGCCGCCTCCCTCCTCGGCAACCTCGTCCACGGCTGAGACTTACGCCCCACCCACCTCCCGGTACACCACGCCTCCCGCCGGGGTCAGACCTTCGTTCTTCGCTTTCCCCCAAGCTCCGGGGTCAGGCCTTCGGTCTTCGTTTCCGACAACCAAAGGCCTGACCCCACGGGTTCCGAAGGCCTGACCCTGACCCCACCGGGTCCGTAGGGTTTGGGGTCAGACCTTCGGTACGCCAGTTCCGAAGACCGAAGGCCTGACCCCCAACCGGGGGAAACCGAAGGCCGAAGGCCTGACCCCGCGGGGCGGGTGGGGTGGGGGGGCGGGTCGCAATTTTTTGGGTATACTCCCCGTTTTCCGGTGTTAACAGAGTCGAAAGCCGAGGTTAAGTTCATGAAAGCAGAGATCCATCCCAAGTATCAGCAGGTCAACGTTCATTGTGCGTGCGGCGAGACCTGGACCACCGGCTCCACCCGTAAGGAGCTGCGCGTCGACATCTGCTCGAAGTGCCACCCGTTCTTCACGGGCAAGCAGAAGCTGGTCGACACGGCCGGCCGTATCGACCGCTTCCAGAGAAAGTACGCGAAATCCACTGCCGCCACCACGGCGGCCAAGGCAGCAGAGGCGGCAAAGTAATGTCCCTCCGGCGCGCGTGGAGCGGTTCGGCTCGCATGATCGCGGGGGCGTTTGGCGCTTTCACGAACGGCCTGACCTCCGCGATGCCCGCCGCGGGTGACAAGAACGTCGACATGCTCGTCGGTGGCCAGGCGGTCATCGAGGGCGTGATGATGCGTGGCCTGACCGGCTACTCGGTCGCCGTCCGCCAGCCGGACGGCGGCGTGGCCATCAAGAAAGAGAAGCTGGCCGCGGTCACGCAAAAGTACCCGTTCCTCAAGTTCCCGGTGCTGCGCGGCTCGGTGGTGCTGATCCAGTCGCTCATCCTCGGCATGCGCGCGCTGAACTATTCGGCGAGCGTCTCCTCCGCGGGGGAAGACGGCGAGCCGGAGATGTCGAACTGGGCGATCGTCGGTTCGATGGCCATAGCCCTCGTGCTCGGCGTCGGCCTGTTCATCCTGGCGCCGCTCGGCCTGACGAACCTGATCCGCCATTACCTCTGGCCGGAGATGGGGAACTTCGCCTACAACGCCGTCGACGGCGTGCTGCGGGCGATCTTCTTCTTCGTCTACATCGCCTCCATCTCGCTGATGGACGACATCAAGCGTGTCTTCCAGTACCACGGCGCGGAGCACAAGACCGTCTACACGTTCGAAGCGAACGAGAGCCTGACCGTCGAGAACGCCCGCACCAAGTCGACGCTGCACCCGCGCTGCGGCACGAGCTTCCTGATGTTCGTCATGGCCATCTCGATCCTCGTGTTCTCGCTGATCCCGTCCTCGGCGATGTTCGCCATCAAGTTCGGCGCGCGCGTCGTGCTCATTCCGCTCATCGCGGGCCTCGCCTACGAGGTCATCCGCTTCTCGGCCCGCCATCTGAAGAACCCGGTCTGCAAGGTCCTGGTCCGTCCCGGCATGTGGCTCCAGCGGATCACCACCAAGGAGCCGGACGACAAGCAGCTCGAGATCGCGATCATCGCCCTGCGCGAAGCGCTGATGTACGACGCCGTCGAGGAGCAGGTCGCAGCCGTCGCTTAGCTACACATCGTTCATTTTTCTGGTGGGAAGGCGCGTCGAGCGTCTTCCCACTTTTGTTTTCCGGCATTACCTCGAGAGGCGCACCATGTACGAAAAGCTTCAGGAAATCGAAAAGCGGTACGAAGAACTCCAGCAGAAGATGGGCGATCCGTCGATCGTCACGGACGTGGCCGTCTACCGCGAGACCATGAAGTCGAT
>JAXDJK010000414.1:0-3114 GCA_034665665.1 Acidobacteriota bacterium | reverse complement strand
ACCGCACTCCAAACGCTTCGCGTAGTTCGCCACGATTGGCTGGTTCCTGTGCCGTGACCGAGCACCGCGGCGGTGCAAGGTAGGGAAAAGTGCCACGAAGACCCTCCTCCCTCAGAGGGAGACCATGACCTATCTACGGACGAACGTCTACGCGAATGGCGGCGATTTTTCGAATTCGACAATCCTCTGGTATGCGCGCGGCGTCGCGGCCATGAAGGAGCGTGCCCTCGCGGACCCAACGAGTTGGCGCTTCTACGGCGCGATCCACGGCTTCGACACGGATCTATGGCGAAAAGACGGGTACATATCAGATTTAGACGCGATGCCAGCTCAGGAGCAGATCGGCCTTTACTGGAATCAGTGTCAGCACGGCAGCTGGTACTTCCTGCCATGGCATCGCGGATATGTGCTCGCGATCGAGGCGATCCTGCGCGAGGCGATCGTCCGCCTCGGCGGACCGACCGACTGGGCTCTTCCCTACTGGAACTACTTCGCCCCAAACGAGAACGGGCTACCGCCCGCCTTCGCAACGCGTGACTGGCCGGACGGAAAGGGCGACAACCCGCTATTCGTCGAGCAACGCTGGGGACCGGACAAGGACGGTAAAACCGTGTACGTGCCGTTGGATCAGGTGAATCTCGAGGCACTGACAGATCCGGACTTCACCGGCGTTTCGAACGGCGGCGATCCCGGTTTCGGCGGCGTCGACACCGGGTACCAGCACGGCGGCAGGCCGCATGGCCGGCTGGAGGGGCAACCGCACGACCTGGTGCATGTGTTCGTCGGCGGCTCGAACCCGGCGGACCCGCTCCTTCCGGGGTTGATGACTACTCCCAGGACGGCCGGCCTCGATCCAATCTTCTGGTTGCATCACGCGAACATCGACCGGCTGTGGGAGGTCTGGATTCGGGGACCAGTCAGCCTGGGCAACCCCACTGAGCCGAAATGGCTGGACGGCCCGGAAAGCATCGGCGACCACCCCTTCGTGTTGCCGAGCCCCGACGGCACGGCCTGGACGTACACACCGGGCGAGATGGCGAATCTGGCGACACTCGACTATGAGTACGATGACGTGTCGGCTGGAGCAGTCACCTCCGCGATGAAGAGACGGATGGAGAGGCTTCGCGAGTTCGCCGCACCCCGATCGATGAAAGGAATTACCGCCATGACCTCGAGAAGGCAGAACGTGGAGATGGTCGGCGCAAGCCACCGGCCATTGCGAGTGGCCGGGCGCGAGGAAGTCCGCACGTCTGTACAACTGAACGACGGCGCACGTCGCAGGGTGACGAAAAGCTTCACCGCCGCAGAGGCAGACGCAGGGCAGGCGGCTGCGCCCGATCGCATGTTCCTGAACCTCGAGAACGTGCGCGGCCTCTCGGACGCGGTGGTGTTTCAGGTCTACGTCAATCTACCGGAAGACGCGAATCCGGCCGATCATCCGGAACGGCTGGCCGGCAGCGTCGGACTCTTCGGCGTCACTGAGGCGACTTCCGCCGATGACGAGCACGGAGGCGCCGGCCTCACGTTCGTGCTGGAGATCACGCACATCATCGACGCCCTGCATCTGGAGAATGCCCTTGAGACGGATGCGCTGGACGTCCGGATCCTCCCGGTCATGCACGTGCCGGAGGAGGCGCAGGTCAGCATCGGGCGCGTGAGCCTCTTCCGCCAGGGCCGCTGACGTGACCGCCGCCGCTCGTGCACGTCTGCGGGTTCAAATCCCGCTGCTCACCGTCAGCGCGGCGGCGTGGATCACGATGGTCGTCCAACCGCACGAGGCGGCGGTCTGCATGATGCCATCGATGCGATGGTCGCCGTTGCCGCTCTTCGTGGCATCGGCGCTCATGTTCGCGGCGATGATGGTGCCGCTCATCGGCGCGCCCGTAGCCTACGTGCGCGATCGCAGCTTCGCGCGGCGACGTATGCGCGCCGTGGTGCTATTCGCCGCAGGCTACGGGCTGCCGTGGCTCGCGGCCGGCATCGCGCTACTGCTCATTGCCGGGTGGATCGTGGCCACTGAATCGGCCATCGGACTTGCGGCCGCAATCGCCGCGATCGCGCTCTGGCAGTTCTCCCCGGCGAAACAACGCTGCCTCAACCGCTGTCACGCGCACGCGGAGCTCGCCGCATTCGGAGCGAAGGCGGATCTGGATGTGCTGCGTTTCGGTCTGTCCCACGCGTGGTGGTGCATCGGCGCGTGCTTCGGGCTCATGTTGCTCGCCATGCTGTTCACGACCGGGCATCTCGTGGCGATGGCCGGTGTGACGCTATGGATCGCAGGCGAACGATTGGAGAAACCGGTGCCGCCACGGTGGCGCTGGCGCGCCTCTGCCAAAATCATGCGCATCGCGCTCGCACAGATGCGGTTGTCCTTGGGCCGTCCGCCGGACCTCACCCAGGCGTTGCGGTGAACCGCGACGCTGAAGGTTGCGGGCGCCACGGACGAGACTCAGGCCACCTTCAGAACCGCGTCTGAAGACCGATCACGTAGTTGCGGTCGGCGGTGAGCTGCAGGCCTTCGACCTTCTGATAGAGCGGGAGTTGGACGATGCCGTAGACCGCGGCGCGGTCGGCGAGGGACCAGCGCAGGCCGGGGCTGGCGTAGACGTACGTACCGCCGGTGAAGCCTTCCTCGTCCGGCTCGGCGGCGATCTCGTCGCGATCGCGGCGGCGGCCGTTGAGCTGGAGGAGCAGGTCGAGGCGATGGGGCAGTGGATAGGCGCCGCCGGCGTTGAGCTGCAGCTCGTTGCCAAGGCGATAGCCATCGGTGGCGCCGGTGCGGAACTGGTAGGTGACGGAGGCAAAGTACGGAACGCGTCCGTAATGCCCGGCCGGTCCGGAGGCAGCGATCGGCTGCACGGTGCCGCCCTGGAACGAGAAGCCGACGATGCCGTCGGTCGAGCCGGTGCCGGGCTGGATCGGCAGCTCGGCCACTTCGCCGTCGTCGTTCCGTTCCTCATGCGAGCCGGTCGGCAGCTTCACGCCGCCGATGGCCCAAACGTGCGGGGTGACGCGGAAGCGCCCCTCCAGCAGCACATCGCCGAGGCCGTTGAACTGCCACGCTTCGGGGACCGTGTTGTCGTCCGTCCGGACGTTTCCCAGGTGCTCGTGGCT
>JAXDJK010000413.1:0-4735 GCA_034665665.1 Acidobacteriota bacterium | reverse complement strand
GGCCTTGCGGTCTGAACGGCTACACGCCGTTCAGACCGACCCGCTGCGTCCCGGACGCCGAACGCGAGCGGGAGCTCGCGGCGCGACGATGGCGTCGCCCGCGCCGATTGCCGCCCAGCGCATCGGTACCGAGTTCGTGATCACGACCTCGTTGTGCTCGAGCCACAGCGGGAAGAGCTGGTCCGCCAGCGCCGCGTTCTGCACCGCTTTTTCGGGGATCCCGACCAGCGCCGCGAACGGGCCGGTTTCGCCGAGGAAGTTGACCTTCAGGCGCAACGCCCGCGGTCCGCGCATCCGCGACGGCGCCCCTTCCACCGGCGGCGGTAAGGCGATCCGCAACGGCGCGGCGATGGTGAACGACTTCTTCTCGCCCGGTGCAATGGTAATCAGGCGCGGCAGCAGTTGCTGGCCCGGCACTTCCGAGCCGACGCTGACCGTCACGGTCTGCGTCTCCTCGTCATAGGTGGTGTCGGGGACGATGTCGGCGACCGCGATGACTTCGGCGCGTTCGTTGGTGATCTGGTAGGTGATGTTCACGGCCGAGCCGGGCCGGAGCTCTTCGCCGCGGATCTCGGCATCGACGCGCACCGCGTTCTCCGTACCGACCACGCGCCGCGGCTCGGTCATGTTCACCGCCTGCGTGGACGCGCAGGCGGCGGTGAGGAGCGTCAGCAGGAAAAGAACGACCGGGGATCTGGTGGGCATCCGAAAAGCATACGCCCGAATACGACCGCCGCTGGGTTTCGGTCAGAAACTGCCGCGCGCTGCGCGGTCCGCGGCGGAGACGAGGCCCCGCGACGGTGCATAGCGCACGGGCAGAGTATTCAGGTAGATCGTGTCGTTGCTCTCCATCCAGCGATCGAAGAGGTCGTCGGAAAGGCGCTGCGGGCCACGGGCCTGCTGCTGGATGATCGCGGCGAAGGGATCGATGTCGCGGAGGATGCTCACCTTGAGCTGCACGTAACGCGGCTCGTTGTTGAAGACGGAGCCGGAGCCGCGGACGTTCAGTGCGGCCGTGGCGGCGGCGCGGAAGATCTTCTTCTCGCCCGGTGCCACGACGGTCAGCTTCGGAGCGTGCTCGCCGGTGGGAATCTCCGAGCCGATGGCCACGGTGATGGTGCGGGTCTCCTCGTCGTAGCTCGCGTCGGCCACTTTCTCGGCGACTGCGACGGGATGATTGGTGAGGTTCTCGATCTGGTAGAGGACGCCGATCGGCGAGCCAGGCGAGACGGTCTCGGTCAAGAGCTGGGCGTCGATGCGGACGTCGTCTTCACGCCCAAGGGCCCGGTTCGGACTGTCCATGTCGATGCCGGCTGCGTTCGCCGCGGCAACGTAGAGGAGGGTGATGGCGAAGAGAAGGACAAGGAACAACCGGCACGATTTCATCAGAACCCCCCGCTCGTTTCACGGCGTCCCGCACTGTTTTGCGTCGCGTCGTCGACCGAGCCACAGAGCGCGAAGCGTGCCAGTTATTTGCGGAGTGTGAGGGGGATCACAAAGGCGAGTTCCTCGGAGTTCCTCGGAGTTCCTCGGCGAACACGACCCTGCCGAGGAACTCCGAGGAACCGAGGAACTCCGAGGAACTGCTAGTCAATCTTCAACACCGCCAGGAACGCTTCCTGCGGGATCTCGACCTTGCCCACGCGCTTCATCCGCTTCTTGCCTTCTTTCTGCTTCTCGAGCAGTTTGCGCTTACGGCTGATGTCGCCGCCGTAGCACTTGGCCAGCACGTTCTTGCGCAGCGCTTTGACCGTCTCGCGAGCCACCACGCGGTTGCCGATGGCGGCCTGCAACGCCACCTCGAACATCTGCCGCGGGATGAACTCCTTCATCTTCTCCACGAGCATCTTTCCGCGCGGGAAGGCCTTGTCTTTGTGGATGATCAGCGAGAGCGCGTCGAGCGGCTCGCCGTTGATGAGGATGTCCATCTTCACCAAGTCGCTGGCCCGATAGCCGATGAGCTGGTAGTCGAGCGAGGCATAACCGCGGGAGATCGATTTCAGCTTGTCGAAGAAATCGAGAATCACTTCATTGAGCGGCATCTCGTACACGAGCATGACCCGGTTCGCGCTGACGTATTCGAGCTTCTTCTGCGTGCCGCGGCGATCGATGGCCAGCGCGATGATCGGACCGACGTATTCGTCCGCGGTGAGGATCGTCACTTCGAAGAACGGCTCCTCGATCTGCTGGATGTACGAGGGATCGGGCAGCTTCTGCGGGTTGTCGATCTCGACGACTTCGCCGTCCGTGGTGGTGACGCGATAGCGCACGCCCGGTGCAGTCGTCAGCAGCTCGAGATTGAACTCGCGCTCCAGCCGCTCCTGGATGATCTCCATGTGCAGGAGACCGAGGAAGCCGCAACGGAACCCGAAGCCGAGGGCCGCGGAGTTTTCGGGCTCGAAGGAGAACGAAGCGTCGTTGAGCTTGAGCTTGGCCACCGCGTCGCGGAGGTTTTCGTACTCCTCAGTGATGATCGGAAAGAGGCCGGCGAAAACCATCGGCTTCACTTCTTCGAAGCCCGGCAGCGGCTCGGGATTCTGCTTGGCCTCGGCCACGGTGTCGCCGATCTTGGCCTGCACGATGTCGCGGATGTTCGCGGAGATGAAGCCGACTTCGCCGACGCCGAGAGACTGGATGGCTTTCGGCTTCGGCGTGAAGATACCCATCTCCGCGATCTCGTATTCGCGGCCCGTGGAGAGGAACTTGATCTTCATGCCGCGACGAAGCTCGCCGTCGATCATCCGGATCAGACAGACCACGCCGCGGTATGGGTCGTACCAGGAGTCGAAGAGCAGGCCGCGCGTGGGCGCGTTCGGATCGCCGGTCGGTGCAGGGATGTGTGTGACGATCTTCTCGAGCGTTTCGGCGACGCCGATGCCAGCCTTCGCCGAGGCGAGGACGGCGTCGTGCGCGTCGAGGCCGATCACGTTCTCGATCTGCTCCCGCACCCGCTCCGGCTCCGCCGAGGGAAGGTCGATCTTGTTGATGACCGTGAGGATGGAGAGGTCGTTCTGGATGGCCAGGTAGCTGTTGGCCAGCGTCTGCGCCTCGACACCCTGCGTGGCGTCGACGACCAGGATGGCGCCTTCGCACGCAGCGAGCGACCGCGAGACTTCGTAGGTGAAGTCGACGTGGCCGGGCGTGTCGATGAGGTTGAACGTGTACTCCTGGCCGTTGTTGGCCGTGTAGTTGAGCGTGACGGCGCGGGCCTTGATGGTGATGCCGCGCTCGCGCTCGAGGTCCATGTCATCGAGCATCTGTTCGTGCATCTCGCGCTTCTCGACGGCGCCCGTCATCTGCAGCAACCGGTCCGACAAGGTGGTCTTGCCGTGGTCGATGTGGGCGATGATCGAGAAGTTACGGATGTACTGAGGGTCTGGCATTGGCGGGCCAGTTAACACGAACCGGACCGTTTGTCATCCCTGGTGCCCGCAATCGAGGCAAACGCGCTGGTCGAAGAGCAGGTTTGCCAGCACGGCGCCCGCGAGCACGATGGCACCCACTATGGCCGCATTGAGCCGGAAGCCGAGGACGGCCACGAGCGCGCCGGCGATCAGGACGAGGTAGACGGTCCACACCTTCATGCCGCCGCGGCGGATTCGGTCGGAGCCGCAGTTCGGGCAGGTGGCCATGCTCACCGCTGCATGCTAACGTCCGGCCATGAATCTCGACCTGCAGAACCGTGTCGCCATGGTCGCCGCGTCGTCGAAAGGCCTCGGCCGCGCAATCGCTGAATCGCTCGCCGCCGAGGGCTGCCGCCTGTCGATTTGCGCCCGTTCGCTGGAATCACTCGAAGAGGCCCGCCGCGCCATCGAGACCGCCGGCGCCGAGGTGCTGCCGGTGGCGTGCGATGTGTCGAAGCCGGAGGACCTGCAGCGCTGGTTCGACGCGACGGTGGAGCGCTTCGGGCAGGTGGACATCCTGGTTACGAACACCGGCGGCCCGCCCGCGGCACGATTTCTCGACCTGACGGAGGAACAGTGGGCTGCCGGAATCAGCTCCACGCTCATGAACGTCGTCCGCCTCTCGCGCCTGGTCATCCCCGGCATGCAGCAGCGCAAATGGGGGCGGATCGTCCACATCACCTCCCTGGTGGCCAAACAGCCGACGGAGCTGCTCACCATCAGCTCGACCCTGCGCGCCGGGATCTCCGGGCTGACCAAGACCATGGCCGATCAGGTCGCCGCCGACGGCATCCTCGTCAACGCCGTCCTCCCCGGCCACTTCCTCACCGACCGCCAGCACCACCTCTCCGAGATCCGCGCAAAAGAGCAGGGCATCACCCCCGCCGAATACCTCGAGCGCGGCCTCGCCAACATCCCCCTCGGCCGCTACGGCCGCCCCGAAGAGCTCGCCCACGCCGTGACCTTCCTCTGCAGCGAACGCGCAAGCTTCATCACCGGCGTCTCGCTGCAAGTCGACGGCGGCCAAATCCGCTCCACCTTCTAAATCAACCACTTACGTGGCGTGGGGTCAGGCCTTCGGCCAGCATTGGCCCCCGGAGGGGGCTTTGATCGCCCGTCGGGGTCAGACCTTCGGTCTTCGGTTGCAGGAGCACGGACGGGACGGCGGCCGTCGCGGCATACCGGGTACACGGCAACAGGCGAGACGCCTGTGGGCCCTGCGGCCGGGACGGCCGCGCTCCGTACAACCGTCGGGGTCAGACCTTCGGTCTTCGCACCTGCCGAACTCGCCGGGGTCAGGCCTTTGGTTCGCCAGAACCGAAGACCGAAGG
>JAXDJK010000412.1:0-4213 GCA_034665665.1 Acidobacteriota bacterium | reverse complement strand
TTGGCGTTCGGCTCAAGGAGATCGGCGCGCTGGAGCACGTGGTGTTCGTGATGACGGGCGGGGTGGTGGTGAAGCGGCAGTAGGCGCGCTACTTCCCGAAGTGGTACCGCACCTCGGCGGCCAGGCGTTTGTCGCCGCCCGAGGCGATCGCTTCGATGCCGGCGCGCACTTTGCCGCGCGGCGACCAGAAGAACGCGGCGGTGATGGCGTGGTCGTGCTCGATGCCGTTCTGGAAGGCCTCGGCACGCAGCGACGCGCGGGCGCTGGCGAACCGTCGGGAGACGAGGACGTAGCTGGCGCGGATGTCGGTGGGATAGCGGATGCCTTCGAAGATGACCGTGGTTACGCCCCAGCCGCTCTCCGCGGCGAAGGTCCAGTCGCCGAGGGTCAGGTCGGCTCCGGCAACGTCGAACTGCGTATCCCAGTTCAGCAGCTCACCGTGCTCGAGCGCGTCGCCGCGATTGTCGATGTGCGTGAGCTGCACGGTGGCGCGGTCGTTGTTCCAGCGCCCGCGCGCGGCCCAGCCGAGGCGATGATCCGTCTCCGCCGAAATCGACGTGAAGTACTCCTCGTCCACCCGCACATGCTCGCCGAGGAGGGACCAGCGGTCCGTGAGCGCCCAGCCGCGATCCACCGGTAGTGATCCGAAGGTGTCGTTACCGGTGAAGAGCGTCACCGCGCCCGTGGCCGCGCCGCCGAGGACCTGGCGGCGCGTGTAGGCGGCGTCGATCCCGACCGGACGCAGCTCCTCGCCGAACCAGCTGTTCAGCGCGGAGGAGGTGATGGTGAACGGCGACTCCCACAACGCGTCGACGTTCTCGCGCGAGGTGGGCAGAAAGAACGCCCCCTCCATCAGCCGGACCCGATTCGGTCCGCGGACGAAGCTCTGCTCCAGCCACGCTTCGACGATGCCCACGCGCCCGCGCCGCGAGCCGTCGGCGTCGTTGCGCGCCAGCAGATGCACGTGGCCGCCGAGCATCAGCGACGGCCGCCAGTCGAGCCCGACCTGGACTTGCGTCGAGATCTGGTCGTCCTCGAGCGGGATGGCCTCGTTCGCCGTTCCGCCGCGGAGCAGGGCGAAGCCGCTCCAGTCGAGCCCGGCCGCGGCGCGTAGGGGCGCCGTCGCGGCAACCATCAGGAGCAGGACCAGAGTCCGCAAAGGCATGGCGCCATGATCGCACCGAACGTCGTTTCGGGATGACAACACGTCCGCGGAGCGTTCCCCCTGCCATGCGCCCTCTGCTCGGCCTTCTCCTCGCGACCGCTCTCTCCCTGCCGCTGGCGGCCGCGACCGTCGATGTGCGGGTGCAGGATGCGAAGGGGCGCCCGGTGGCCGATGCCGTCGTTTTCGCCGTGCCGGAGGGACGGCAGTTGCCGCTGGCGCGCAAGACGGCGGTGATGGACCAGAAGAACCGCATGTTCGTCCCGCACGTGCTGGCCGTGCAGACCGGCACGTCGGTGCAGTTCCCGAACAGCGACGACGTCCGTCATCACGTCTACTCTTTCTCGCCCGCCAAACCTTTCCAGCTCGCTCTCTACAAAGGCACGCCCGCCAATCCGATGCTGTTCGACCGCGCCGGCGTGGTGACCCTCGGCTGCAACATCCACGACCAGATGAACGCCTTCATCGTCGTGGTCGACACGCCGTTCTTCGAAAAGACAGCTGCGACCGGCCGCACCGCCCTTCGCGACCTCACCGCCGGGCGCTACACTCTCCGGGTCTGGTATCCCGACATGCGAGCGGAACCGCAGCCTCAGAACATCAGCGTCACCGCCGACGAGCGCCTGGAGGTTTCGTTCGGCAATGGCCGTCCGTAGTTTCCAGGCCCGGCTCCTCTATCTCCTCATCGCGGTCCTGGTACTGCTCGAAGCCGGGACGCTGATCTCCGTCCATGTGGCGGGGCAGCGCACGCTGCGGCAGACGGTCGACGGCGAGCTGCAGGTCGGCGCGCGTGTGCTCGACCGGATCCTCGACACCCGCGCGCGCCAGCTCTCCGAGTCCCTGCGCGTGCTCGCGCTCGACTTTCCCTTTCGCCAGGCCGTGGCCGGCGCGGATGTCTCGACCGTCACATCGGTCCTGGAGAACCATGGCTCGCGCATCGCCGCCGACGCCGTGGTGCTGATCAGCCTGGACGGCATGGTCACGGCCGACACGCTGGGCGGACGGATGGTCGGCCGTCCTTTTCCGTTCGAACAGATGATGCGTCTGGCCGAGGAACGGGGAGAGGCGTCGTCGACCGTCACGTTCGCCAACCGGCCCTACCAGTTCGTGATCGTGCCGGTGCTGGCGCCGCAACGCATCGCCTGGGTCTGCGCCGGGTTCGCCATCGACGAGCGGGTGCTGGCGGACGTGAGCCGGATTACCTCGCTGGAGCTCTCGATCTGGAGCGGCACGCCGAACGCGCCCGCGGAGCGGATCTCGACGTTGCCGGCCGAGGCGCGGAACGACGCCGCGTACGCCACGCGGCTTCGGCCGCTGCAGACGGGCGACCAGTCGCACATCTACACGCTCCTGCAACGCTCGCTCGCCGAGGCGCAGGCGCCCTTCGTCGCGCTCGAGCTCCAGATCTTCGGCCTGTCGCTGGCTCTGCTGCTGCTGGCCGTCCTGGCGGCCGTGATCTTCGCGCGCACGGTCAGCCGTCCGCTGCGCGTGTTGGCCGATGGCGCGGGACGGATCGAGCGCGGCGATTACGTCTCCACGGTCGTCGTCGACCAGCAGGATGAGATCGGCCAGCTCGCCGGCGCGTTCAATCAGATGCAGTCTGCCATCGCTGCACGCGAGGCGCAGATCATCCACCAGTCCACGCACGACGCCCTGACCGGCTTGCCCAACCGCACGCTCTTTCTGCAGCGGGTGGCGGAATCGATCGCCGCGTCGCGCCGCATCGGTCCTCTCGGTCCGAGCGTGGGCATGATCATGATGGACGTCGATCGCTTCAAGGACATCAACGACACGCTCGGGCACCACTTCGGCGACCAGCTTCTGATCGACATCGGCCGCCGTCTTTCGCAGAGCATGTCCATGAGCGACACCGTGGCCCGGTTCGGCGGCGATGAGTTCGCGGTGAAATTCACCGCACCGACGGACGGTGAAGCGACGGAGCTGGCGGCGCGCGTTGCGGCGGTCTTCGACGCGCCGTTCGCACTCGGCGAGGTCTCGATCGACGTCAACGCCAGCCTCGGTATCGCCCTCTTCCCGCAGCACGCCGCCGACGCCGACACGCTCATGAAACGCGCCGACATCGCCATGTACGACGCGAAAAAGAATCAGAGCGGCTCGGCTGTCTACGAGCCAGGCCGCGACGAGCACAGCCTGCGACGCCTCTCGCTGATGATGGAGCTGCGCCAGGCCATCGCCCGCGACGAGCTGCAGCTGTACTTCCAGCCGAAGATCGACGTCCTTACCGAGCGCGTGGTGCACGTGGAAGCGCTGGTGCGCTGGAACCACTCCCGTCACGGAGTGATGCGGCCCGACGAATTCATCCCCCTCGCAGAGCAGGCCGGGAAAATCGGTCTGATCACGAAGTGGGTGATCCGCAACGCCATCGCCCAATGCGCCGCATGGCGCCGGGACGGCATCGACCTCAATGTGGCGGTGAACCTCTCCGCGCTCGATCTGTTCGACTCCGAGCTGCCCACGTTCATCAGCGGCCTGCTCGCGGACGCGGGCTTACCCGCGGCGAAGCTGATGCTGGAGATCACCGAGAGCGCAATCATGAAGGACGCGGCCTACGCGCAGCGCATCCTGGCCGACCTGAAGCGCCGCGGTGTCTGCCTGGCCATCGACGATTTCGGCACCGGCTACTCTTCCCTCGCACATCTCAAGCGCCTGCCGGTGGACGAGCTGAAGATCGACAAGTCCTTCGTCCTCAACCTCACCGAAAGCGCCACGGACGACATGGTCATCGTCCGCTCGACGATCGAGCTCGGACACAACATGGGCCTGACCGTGATCGCCGAAGGTGTCGAGACCGCCGACGCATGGCGCATCCTCAAACGCCTCGGCTGCGACATGGGCCAGGGCTACTACATGAGCCCCCCGCTCCCGGTGGACAAGTTCAACGCCTGGCTCGCGGAATCGCGCTGGGGGACGGGGTAAACAACCTAAAGTGTCTTCAACACCTAAAGCGTGCCGGACTACGCGAAGCGTTTGGAGTGCGGTGTCGCCACCGCTTTTGTACAGCCACAGGCGCTGCAGATGTCCGTCACGGCC
>JAXDJK010000411.1:0-4391 GCA_034665665.1 Acidobacteriota bacterium | reverse complement strand
ACCGCCAACTGAGCCCACGCATCGCCATCGTCGGTCCGGTCTTTCCGTACCGCGCCGGCATCGCCTACTGCACGACCCGTTTGGCGGAGGAACTGGGGGCGGAGGTCATCTCCTTCCATCGCCAGTTCCCGAAGTCGCTGTATCCGGGATCGAGCGACATCGATGAGACGCTGCGCGCGAAGACGCCGCAAGGCGCGCGGTTCCTGCTCGACATCCTCAATCCGCTGACTTGGCTGCGCACCGCGTTCCTGCTGCGGCGGGAGAGGTACGACGCCGTGATCGTGGTGTGGTGGGTGTGGGTGTGGGCGCTGCCGTATCTCACCATCCTGGCGTTCCTGCCGAAGCGCACGCGGGTGATCCTGCAGTGCCACAACGTCGGCGACAAAGAGCCGGCGGCGTGGAAGCGCTTCCTCACGGACCGGGTGCTGCGTCGCGGCGACGTGCTGGTGGTGCATGCGCAAACGGAGGCGGACGACGCGCGGCGCCGGGCACCGAACGCGCGCGTGATCAAAACCTTCCTCCCGGTGCACGAGCTCGGCGGTCCGATTCCGTCGCGCGAGGACGCCCGGCGCACGCTGAACCTGCACGGCAACGTAGCCCTCTTCTTCGGCCATGTGCGGCCGTTCAAGGCGCTCGATGTCGTTCTTCGCGCCTGGCCCATGCTGAAAACCGAGGTCACGTTGGTCGTGGCAGGGGAGGTGTGGTGGAAGAACGAGGAGGAGTATCGCGCCCTCGCGGCCGGCCTTCCCAATGTCCGCCTCGATTTCCGTTTCATCCCCGACGCCGAGATCGCCACCTGGTTTGCGGCGGCGGACGTCGTCCTCGCGCCGTACCGGATCGAGGCCCAGAGCGGCGTCGCACTCACGGCGTTCCACTTCGCCCGGCCGGTGATCGCCTCCACCGTCGGCGGGCTCCCCGAAATCATCACAGAAGGGGAGAACGGTCTGCTGATCCCGCCCGACGACCCACCCGCGCTCGCCGAGGCCGTCGACGCCTTCTTCGCCCGCACCGATCGCGAGGCCATGGAGCGACAGGCCGCCGCGTCGGCCCGTAAGTACTCGTGGAAGGAATACGGTAGGGTGTTTGACGGCTTGGTGACGGGCGAATGAGTTTCTCCCCCGGCAGGATCAAAGTCGGCCTCGAGCTGACGTCCAAGTGCAACCTGCGCTGCGGCATGTGCCCGCTGCCGGTGCTGCGCCGTCCCTACGAGGACATGGACTGGCCGCTCGTCGAAAAATCCGAGCGCGAGATCCACGGCCTCGGCCTCAAGCTCAAGTGGCTGCACGAGATGGGGGAGCCGCTGCTTTACCCCCGCATCGACGACGCCATCCGCCTCTTCCCCGAAGCCAGCGTGTCGACCAACGGGCTGGTCCTCACCGAAGCCGTCGGCGCGAAGCTGCTGGCCTCGCCCCTCAAGCGCCTGCGCATCTGCGTCGACTCCATCAACCCGAAGGTCTACCCCCAACTCCGCACCGGCGGCGATTTCGACAAGCTGGTCGACCTGACCCGCAAGTTCCTCGTGCAGGCCAAGGGCAGCCCGATGCGCATCGAGATCCAGAAGATGCGCTCCCGCATGACGCTGGACGAGACCGTCGAGGACTTCAAGCGCGTCTTCGACCTGAGGGACTTCCGCAACGCCCGCGTCATCGAGAAGACCTGCGAGGCGCTCGACGTGAACGAGGAGACCGACCTTCACGGCAAGTTTTACGGCTGCGTACAGGGCGCCTTCTTCACCTGGGTGGTCGTCTTCGCGGACGGCCGGGTCACGCACTGCTGCTACGACGCGCACGGCGACCAGGTCCTCGGCGATCTGAAGACGCACACGCTCCGCGAGATCATCGAAGGCCCGCGCATGGCCGAGATGCAGTCCGCCTTCGCCCGCCGCGATTTCACGAACCTCCCGCGCTGCGGCGAGTGCTTCAAGCACGGCGGCGAATCGCACGCCTTCAACGACGTCCTCACCCGCGTGCAGAACCTGCCCGGCCTGGCCAAGGACGTGGTGCGCAAGGTCATCGACGTGCGGTATCGGTGAGGCGGTTGACGGTTGTCAGTTGGCGGTTGGCGGTTAAGGCCGCGGCGCCACGGCCTTGCTCTCCAGACAACTGCCAACCGCCAACCGCCAACTGCCCATGACGACTCTCATCATCAACCTGCTGCTCGGCATTATCCCGACGCTGATCCTCGGCGCTTCGATCGCCGCGGGCGTCGAAGACGACGCGCACCACCGCCGCGTGTTCCTGCTGGTGTACGGACTGTGGGCGTTTACGCTGGCCGGCTGGAACTGGCTCGAGTCGAGCCACTGGGCCTGGGTGGCGGTGTGGGCGGGGTTCGGGACGGTGGCGCTGGCGATGAGTTTTCGGCGGCGCGCGCAACGCGTGTCGTAGCCGCGACTCGTGGCACACCGGCCCCCGGAGGGGGCCCGTACGGTAGCCGGTGGTGCGGCGTAGCGCGCACCACCGGAACGCCAGCGCCGACAATGATTTACGACCCCGGCAGGGGTCGCGCAAATCGCGCCACTTACGGCGTCGAAACGTGTGGGATCACCGGGTGATCACCAGCACCGCACCTTCGGCTGCCGTCCCTGAGGCCAGGCGCGCCACGACCGACGCGCCCCCGCTCTCGACCGCCTCGACCACGAGGCGTTCGTCGTACCGGTACACCTGCGTGATCGGACGCTCGCCCCGCGCCGCGCCCGAGGAGCGAAGGAAGCGCGCGTACCGGCGGACGTCTATTGCCCCGCGGAATCTCAACTGGAGCGCGGCCACGCCACCCACATTCAACAATGCCGCGAGGCGTTGCAGAAGCGCGTAGCCCTCAGCGGGCGGGATGTACTGAAACACAAGCAGCGAACAAATAAAGTCGAATCGCGCCTCGCCGGATGCCACCACGTCATCAACCGCTTGAAAGGTGACATTCCGCAACCCCGCACGTTCGGCGTTCTGCCGGGCATGCGCAAGCACCGTCGGTGCGATGTCACACCCCACCACCCGCCCCGCCCGCCTCGCAAACGGCAACGTCAACCGCCCCGCTCCGCAGCCGAAATCGAGCACGGAACCGAGCCGCACGTCCCGCGAGAAGAGCGTTGCCAACGCCCCAAGCAGCGCCGCGACATCCTCTTCACCCGTCTGGAAGAACGCCTGGCTCGCAACCCCGCTGCTTTCCACCGCGGGATCCCCGTCACGCGAGAGCACCGGGAAGTAGGCTTCCCGGCGAGCCAGAGCCTCCCATCGAGCCGCATCGTCCTTCCGGGTCTTCATCAGAATCAAGGATACCCCTTCCCCACAGCCGTCTCGGCTGTGCGTATCAGCGTACCCGGTACGCGGACAGGCGGGACGCCTGTGGGCCCTGCGGACGGGACGTCCGCGCTCCCGACGTCCCTACTCCCGGTCCGTGGTCGACCTGCGACTCGTATTCACCTGGCGGATCACCACCTCGTTGAACTGGCCCGACGGGGAGTCGAGGTGGAGGACGAGGCGGAGGGTCACCGGGCCGTTATTGCCGGAGATGGTGTTGCCGTTGAGCCGGGCGGGCAGCCAGTAGTCGATGTCGCGGTACTCGCTGGCGGGGATCTTCACGTCGAACGAGCGGGTGGTGGGCTCGACCACGTACGCATCCATCGCGGTGACGGTCTGCGTGGTGATCCGCTGAACGGTAACGAAATCAGCGCCGCGATTCGCCACGCGCACCCGGTACTGCATCGGCGCGCCGCCGGAGGAGCGTTGCGCGGCGAGGGGGACCTGATTCAGCTGATCGACCTGGATATCGACGCGACCGGAGGGCATGTCCGGCGCGGTAGTGGTGCCGCAGGCGGCGAAAAAAGCGGCGGACAGGGCGGCCCCGAGGACCGCCCCGCGCCAGCTGCTACTTGACGTAACTGAGCATCTCTTTCGCCGTCCCGGCGTTAGGACCGCTCGGATCGAGCTCCAGATACTTCGTGAGATTCTGCTTCGCGTCGGCGTTGTTCCCGGCACGAATATAGATCATCCCCAGCTCGTAGTACGAATTCGCCAGCGTCGGATCGGCCGCAATGGCCTGCTTGAGGAGCTTCTCCGCCTCATCGTCCTTGCCCGCGTTGATCGCCTTGGCTGCATCGTTGAAGAGCCCCACCGCGTTCACCGGCAGCTTCTTCTGCGCCTCCGCGGCCTTGGCCTTGTCGCCCGTGGCCGTGTACGACTGATAGAGCACCGCCCACATGTCGGTGTCCTCCTCGTCGATGGCCAGGTACTTCTGCGCGGCCGAGATCGCCGCGGGATAGTTCTTCTGCTTGAGCTGCATCTTGGCCAGGCCCATCAGCGCCGCCGCGAAATCCGCCTTCAGCGAGATCGCCTCGTCGAACTTCTTGATGGCGCCGGCAACATCGCCCGCGTTCGCCAGGCCTGCGCCCTCGTTGT